>JAJDAH010000069.1 GCA_029261965.1 Polyangiaceae bacterium | reverse complement strand
CGTCTTTTCGGCACGCAGGTCCAGGTTCCAGAAATTCGGATGCCTGAAGGTACCGAACTGGGCAGCATCGAGCTCGACACGGCCGGCACCGAAGTTCCGGCTGTTCGAACGGATGTTGCGCTGTTCGATGTAACCCTGACGCGCCTGGAAGAACCCGGCGACCGAGATGCCGTGCGGCAACTGGTACATGCCCGAGAACTTGAAGAACCACTTCGCCGAGCCGGTGTTCTCGGTGCTCGACTGGCCATCCCGCGTCGGGATGTTCGTCGGGTCCGTGAAGCCGCCGGTGGAGTAGTGGATCGTCGGGTTCGCGTACGTGAACGAGGCGTTGCCCATCCACTTGTTCGCGAAGCGCTTGTTCAGGAAGAACGTCACGCCCTTGTACTGGGTGTTGAAGCCCTCGCGGTTCGCATAGATCTGCTGCGAAGGACGGGTTCCAACAGGCTCGAACACGTTGATCGTGCCGAAGCCCGAGATGTTCTGCGAGACCTCGGTCCACAGGGCGGGGTTGTTCTCGCCGTTGCGGATGGTCCAGTTCTCGCGATGGTTCTTGCGGTACGTGAAGTCCGCGCCAACGCCGAGCGTACGGTTGATCTCGTGCTCAAAACCGAGGATCAGCTCGTCCGTGATCGGGGCCTTCGTGTCCGTGAAGACCAGGTCGATCGGGGCGTTGGGGTTGGCCGGATCGAAGCCAGCCGAGGTGAAGATCGGATCGCCGAAGGTCTCGCCCGGATCGATGAAGCCATTGCTGTTGGCGTCGTTCCAGTTGAAGTCCATCTCGGGACCGAACGTCGTGTTGCTGACGTGGAATTCACCGTTGAACTGCTGGCCGTAGTAACGAGCAGCGTTCATGCGGAGAATCGTGCCCGCATCGCCGGACAGGTCGTAGGTCAGACCGAAGCGCGGCGAGACCGTGCTCCACGAGTGGTTGGGATCGAAACCACCGAACGTCTGCGCCGGGAACAGCGTCGGGTTCAGCGGGTGCGGATCCACAGCCGACGGCAGCGACACCGATGCCTGGTCGTCATAACGAAGACCGACGTTGACGGTGGCGCGACCGGCGCTGATCGTGTCGCCCAGGTAGAAGCTGTTCCGGGCGTTCTCGTAGTTATCGAGAGCCAGGTGGTACAGCCACGCCTCGGCCGGCACGCCGGCGTCGAAGACGGCAACAGCACCACCAGCAGGCGCCCAGATCGAGGACGTGCCCGCTTCGCGGCGGCTATAGCCGTACTTCAGCTCGTGGTCGATGTTGGCGCCAGCCATGTAGCTGTTGGCGTCAACGCGATAGTTCTTCAGCGGGCGCTGCGTGTCGTAGAAGAAGTAGCTACGACCCCAGGCACCGGTGTCCAGGTCATACGCGGTCTGCGTATCACGGCCACCCTGCGGCTCCAGGAAGAAGCCCAGCGCGGTGTCGTTGTACGAACCCTCAACGTAGTTGTTGTCGTTGACGGTGTACTGACCCTTGAACGTGTGAATGCAGCACACGCCGCCCTGGTTCCACGTGGTGGGACCCTGGCGCGAGGCCGAAGCACCGCGACCCTGCTTGGTCTTGCCGGCGTCGATGAACGTGTAGTTCAGCACCGCGCGGTCGCCCAAGTGGATGTTGGCCTTGCCGTGCCAGTTGGTCAGCTGGGTGTCGTCCGCCGACGTGCCGACGAACTGCTTGATGTCCTGCTTGCCGTAGGCACCCCAGACGAAGACCTTGTCGCCGACGACGGGACCACCGAGGTCGCCGCCCCAGTCCTTGATATTGGAAATCGAGTTTCCGATATATCCAGGAAAGAGCTCGTCGGACGAGAAGCCGCCAACCAGTTCACCGGTCTCGGGGTCGCCGACATTCAGCGTGCTGAGGCTGGAGTCGGTCAGGTAGAACCGACCCGAGCCGCGCCAGGTGTTGCCACCGCGCTTCGTCACGAAGTTGACGCGGATACCGCCCGACTGAATCGAGGGATCGTTGCCGCCGGTCGTGATCGAGATTTCCGAGAACGCGTCGAAGTCGTAGTACATCGGCGAGGCGCCAAGAGCCGACATGTCGGTGATCTCGGCGCCGTCGTAGTTCCAGATGGCGTCGCCACCGCGATTGCCGGTGCCGGAGAAGCCCGACTGCTGGCCGGAGGCCGAACCACCGATGTTCTCGGTCGAGACCTGCATGCCGGCCGTCTGCTGCATCATGACCCACGGGTCACGCGCCGACGGGATCGACTGCATGTACTCCTCGGTGAGGTTGTTGCCGGTACCGGTCTTCTTGACGTCGACGATCGGCGTCGTACCGGTTACGGTCACGGTCTCTTCGACCGTCGACAGCTCCATGCTCACGTTGAGCTGGGAGTTGCCGCCGACCCGAACCGGGATCTCTTCCTGGATGACCGACTTGAAGCCTTCGAGCATGAAGGTCAGCGTGTAGCCGGATCCGGGAGGCAGCACGGGGAAACGATAGACACCGTTGACCTGGGTGTAGGTCGTCGACGACGGGACTTCTGTCGAGTCCAGTGTGACGGCTACGCCCGGCAGCGGCGCACCATCCGGGTCCGTGACGGTACCCGAAATGGCCCCGGTTTCCTGCGCCCAGACGGGCGCGGCAACCAGGAGGGAGAGCGCAATGCCAGCGATGAGCCGAAGCCCTCGATTGGTCATTGTTTACCTCCGATTGTTAAGGGACGTTCCGAACGCCCGGCCCCTGTGACCGTGCTTTCGGGAGCACCCGTCCACGCGGGTCCTCGCACCCAGTAGAAGCAAGGTCGGTGCCAACTTGCCCCGGACGCGCAGCGAAGCGCGTGATACCGAGTGCACGGTTCGGCGTATCGGCAAAGTTCGTGCGCAGTTACGGCCGCGCAACCGGCACGGGCGGCTTCCGACGGCGCGCGTGAATCCGGCGCGTGTACGGTCGCGTGCCGAACCGCGTCCGGCGCGAAGTCGAACGGCTTCGTGAATTTGGATCGATAATCCGGTCGTTCGTCGTACGACCGGATTGATTCTGATGGTCGGCGGGTTTTCGGTGGTCCGCAGAGTTTCGTGCGCGCGTCTTGGA
>JAJDAH010000068.1 GCA_029261965.1 Polyangiaceae bacterium | reverse complement strand
CAAGTACCTCGGCACCGACCGACTGCCGGGCACGCCGGACAAACAGGTCCTGATGAGATCCGCCATAGGCGACCACCAAGTGACGACGCTCGGCGCTCATCACATGGCGCGCTCGATCGGCGCGAAGCACGTGGACACGGGCATTCGAGACATTTGGGGCATCGAAAAAGTGGCGAGCACTACCGTTGGCTCGGCCTACGTCGAGTACGACTTCGGGCTGCCGCCCGAGCCTCTCTGCAACGTGCAGATGACGCTGTGTGACGACCCGCATAGTGAAGTGCGAAAGCTGTCGGAGTCCCAAATGCAGCTCGACAGATTCTTCCGCACCGGAGAGGTGCGGAGCGACTGCACGGGTCCGTGTAGCTTCCCGGCGCTGAGCGGCTGCATGGGGGGCGAGGACCAGATCGACCTCTGCCTCTGAGCTCGATTTTACCTCCCCCAAAAACTTCAACCACCAACGTCACGGTCGAAACCCCCAAGACATTCGTCCAAGCCCGGGCGAGAATGGTGGTACAAGGTCCGTCCGATTTCAGGGGAGACTCCATGACTGATGCCGCTCAGACGCCGGGCATACCTCCGGCTCAGCCAGGTGACGACGACGACGTTCAGTGGAACCTCGAGACCGCTGCTGCGACGTGGAACAAGGGCGACTTGCGTGAAGCGCTCCGATGGCTGCGCCGGGCCGCTGAAGCCGCCTCGGAATCGGGCGCCGACATGCGCGCCGTGACGTTGGCCAAAGCGGCCGCCGAGCTTCGCACCACCCTGGATATCCCCCCGACAGTTCCACCGCCGCCTGCCGAGGAGGCGCCCGCACCTCAAATCCCGAAAGCCGCGCCGGCTCCCGCCGCGATGCCGGCTCCCGCGGCCGCAGCTGCCGCCCCCCAGCCCGCGCCCGTTGCGGCGCCAGCTGCCCAACCGGCACCAGCTCCACAACCAGCTCCACAACCGGCTCCCGCAGCCGCGCCGGCTCCCGCAGCCGCACCGCCCCCCGCAGCCGCAGCGGTTGCACCCGAACCAGCGCCCGCACCCGCCAAGGTCGAACCGCCGCCTGCCGCCTCCGAGCCGGAGCCAGTGACCATCCCGAAAACCGCGCCGCCCGAGCAGCCGGTCTCATCATCCGCACCGACCGAACGAAACGCAGGCAGTGGGGCGTCGGCGTACCAGGCGGTGCGAGTCGCGGTCATTTCGGCGTCTCACGGCCAGATCACGGCGCGACGACTCGGCTCGGGTGAGTCCCCGAAACCCGGTGAGCGCGAAGCGATGATCGTCGCGCTCGAAGCCGGCGTCGATCTGCTCTGACGTGACGGGGACGACGGGGCGACGCGCTCTCGCGCTCTTCCTTCTTGTTGCTGTCGTCGCCTCGATGTCGTGCGGCAGCTCCGAGAGCGGGTTCGTCTACAAGACCTGCACGCGGGACGCGGAGTGCAACAGCCGCCTGAAAGACTGCGAGCGCATCGCGAGCTCGACGATCGGGCTCTGCTCGGTACGGTGTCAGGCGGACGAAGACTGCGAGCCCGAAGCCGCGTGCGTCGATCTCGACGAACCTGCGTTCGACCGAAGCTGCGTCAAACGCTGCACGAGCGACGACTGCCCGGCGGGCATGTCGTGCTTTCAGTACGACATCGGGTCGAGGGGCTGTTTCCCGAGCACGTGGCTCGGTTGAATACTGGAAGTTTCAGCGAAGGCGATCAGCCGACGCGAGCGACGCGGCGGGTCGCAAGCTCGCGCTCCAACTCGGCCAGCGAAGTCTGATTGTTGCGCAGGCTCTGGGCCTGCGGCGGCGAGCTCGATCGACGCGAACGCGGCGGCGGCGGCGGCGGCGTCACGGCGCGCGTCGACGGAGGAGGCGGAGGGACCGAGGCTCTGGCCCGCGCTGGCACCACGTCGGACCGACGCGACGGCGGCGGTGGCGCGGTGGTGGTTCGGCTGCGTGGCGGGGGCGGCGGCGCGCTCCGAGCATCGCGCTCGCGCCGCATCTTCTCCTCGAAGATGACGACCTTGATCAGCGCCGCAGCATCCGCGTCGCGAATGACCGGCTCGGTCACGTCGATCGTCGGGTCGAGCGCTTCGATCAAAGCGAGCATCGTCTTTCGAAGTTGGATGTCGTTCGGGAACGAGTCGCGAATGACCGCTTCCCGTTCGTCATCGGAGTCACACCCGCCAAGCTCGGCGTACATCGACTCCAGCGAGAGCAGATTCGCCAACGTGAGACGCTCGTGCCTCGGCGGCACTCGGTGGATTCGGCCAAGCTTGCCCACGACCCGAGCACGCGCAGCGTCTTCGAATGGGGGACGGCTCGCCACGGGATCGGCGTCGACGAGAACGTCAATGTCGCCTTCCTCGTCGGCTTCGACCTCGACTTCCGCCGCTTCTGCGACGTCTTCGTCCGAAGGTTCTTCCTTGGCTGTTTCCGCCGCCGGCTCTTTCGTCTTCACTTCCGAGACCGCGGGCTCCGAGCTCTTGGGGGGCGCCGCGTCGAGCAACCCGACGGGGGACGCCAGCTTCTGGATGATCACGCGATCCCAAACGTGCTCCTGGGGTAAGAAGCCGAGAAGCGAGCGCATGGGAACCACCTCGAGGAAGCGCTCCTCGTCGAGGCGCTGGCCGCGCCGCCCCTCTCGGAGCGCGTGCGCAACGACCGCGCGCAGCTCTTCCGGAGGCAAGGTCGCGGTGATCTCATCGATGGTGAGCCCGTCGAAGACGTCTTCGAGGGTGCACAGCTTCTGCTCGAGGGCGAGCTCGACGATGAAGTGCCGCCGTTCAGAGTCCGTGCCGACGTGGTCGACGACGAGCTGCCAAAGCGCATCTGCACCGAGGTAGTTGACTCGATCGGCAATCGAGAACACTTCGAGAACCGCGGCGGCGTCGGTGATGCCCTCGCTGATGGCCAACTCGAGATCCTCGGTCGCGGAGGCCACACACTTCTTGGCGGCGATCTTCTCGTGCCCGCCGGTCGCATGCACGAGGACTTTCGCCCGAAGCTCGGGCTCGTGTTTGAGCGACTGCATGATCTTCGCCGGAGGAAACCGGTCGATGACCTGCTCGGCGTCGAGCCACTTTTCGCTCTCGGCGTGTTCTAGGAGCGCGACGAGAAAGCGCTCACGGTCCGTGGGAAGCTCTCCAGATTCTGGGCTCGAGGTCGAAGGGTTGCTCATGACCCGAGATGCTACGGGTCGGCCCGCGGCGCCCCTTGGCAAAACAGCCGCCCCGGCGGTCGATTCAGCGCACTCGGCACTTTTGCCGCAGGGGGGAAATTCGCCGAACCGCCGATTTCACCCGTCCACGAATATTCCGGCAGGGCCACTCCGCGCCGCTCGCCCGGCGCTTACACGACCGCGCGACGGCGGCGACGGGCGACGGCCAAAAACGGTAGCGCGAGACCCAAAAGCCCGATGGGGCGCGAGCCCGAGCTCGCGGTTCGACACCCGCACCCGCCCCTGAGGTCGGCCTCAGTCGCTGGAGCGCTCGAGCCCACCTCCATCGTCAGCGCAAACACGTTGTCGCTCTTGTCCGTTTCGCATTCGAGCGACGACCGCACTTCGAGCTCGATGCCCGCCGACATCGCACTCTCTTCCGGCGCACGAAGCTCGACATCGATGGTGACGACCCCATTCGCGTCGATGTCGCCGAGCTGGCACTCGAACCCGTCGCCACGGTCGCACCGGCCCAGGGTCGTGTCGATTCGGCTCACCACCAGGTCAGCAACCGCGCCCACCAACGTGACCCCCCGACGAGACGCCGTGGACTCGTTTCGAACTTCGATCGTCGTCGTGAACGTGGAGAGCGCGGCGACTCGGTCAGGCGCGTCGACGGAAACTGCGAGGTTGCCATCTTCTACGGGCGCCGCGGTAGCTTCGGAGAAATCCACGATCTGCATTCGCCGGCCAACGACGTTGGCATGGTGCAAGAGCAGCATGCGAGGCAACGAGCTGGCGTCCTCGCCGCCGCCGAGCGACACCGACAACGGTCGGGCTGGCTCGAAAAGGGGCGAAGAGGCGGCACCGAAGCGCGGGGTGTCGATGCTGAGCGACGAGAGGTCGATTTCGATGAAGTCCTCGGGCTCCGGAAGCGCGCTCGGGCGACCGGCGATCGGAAGTACGTTCAGCCGGAGACGGCCTTCTTCGAGGCCGAGGGCCGTCAAGAACGCCGGAAGCACGAGCACGTCGTTGTGGAACGGGTGGGTGTCGACGACGTTCGGCTCGAACATGTTGACTGGGCGACGCGGGTCGATGACGGACTCGCCGATGCTGACCACGGTGGCGTTGATGGTGTCGGCGAAGGCGCTGAACCCACTGTCCGGCAGCTCCCCCACCGCGTCGGATACGACGATGACGTCCGCAACTCCGTCGAGGTCGTTGTCCACGAACAATCGCACCGCGCTGAGCGGCCCCTGAGCCGGCGTGACCCACGGCTTGGTCACGGCGAACCCGAAATACGCCGACGCCTGATCGAAGCTGTCCGCGACGGTCAGATCCGTCGCGACACCGAACGCAGCGATCATTGCGCCTCCGTCCTCCACCGGCTCGGCCGCCGTCGGCGGAGCTTCGTCCAGAATCAGCTCGAGCGCAGTCACCGGTGGCGTGCTCAGCGCCGACTCACCGTCGATGGGCACGACCACTCGCCGATCCCCCGACTCGCAAACGCCCGGCACGCCGGCCCGACGATCGGACGCTCCGCGCACGATCGCGTGGTAGGGCACCGTGATCGATTGCGTGCCGTCCCCGATGTCGGTGAAGCTGACGACGCCGTCGGCTTCGACGGGAAAGTGGCGCGCGCGCAAGAACACGATTTCCGGAGTCACCGGGTCCACCCGCGGCGGCGGCAACAAACGCGGATCGAGCTCGAGGGTGACGGCGACGCGCCGAGACGCGCCCGGGGCAACCGTGATCTGGAGCGGTGCCACCGAAAGCGAGACCCCGCCGAGCTCGTAGCTCGCCTGCGTGCCGACGTCGTAGGTCACGGGGCTGTCCGAGTGGTTCGCTATGACGACATCGCGTGTCAGCGATTCGGGCTCGGCCGCGATGATCGCTCCGAACGCGAGCGCCACGGCTCCCGGGGGCTCGGCGGCCCAGGCGGTGACGCTCTTGCCGATGGCGGTATCGATTTGCAGGCGCCCTCCCCCGGTGAGCGACACCGGAAAAGGCTCGCCACCCAACCCAAACACCGGTGCGGTGGAGTTGACGAGAGCGGCCTTGACGTCGATAGCCCCGAAGCTCGGGTGCGCCTCTCGGATGAGCACCGCCGCACCGGCGACCATCGGCGAAGCCTGCGACGTCCCTTGCAGCTGCGATGCACCGGCCCCGCTGCCGGAGCCAGCCGATACGATGGGATCGCCCGGCGCGGAGATCTCCGGCTTCACGAGCACGCCGTCGGCGCTCGGCCCGCGAGAGCTGAAGCCGGTGACCCAGTCCGGACCCAGGGTTCGCTGGAAAATCCGGCCGTCGAGGCGAATTCGCACGCCCTCTTCGAGGTGGGCGCGCAGCGCGTCACCGTCACGTTTGCGCAAGAGGACTCCCGGCAAGTCGACCGCCGTGTTCCCGTTCATCACGCACTGCTCGAGCGGGATGAGGGTCACCGGCGCATCGACCGGACACGGGATCTCCGTGTCGCGGCGATCGACGATGATGATGGCGAGCGCGCCGGCGTCCCGAGCGTTCTGGAATTTTTCGAAAAACGGACAATCTCCGCGAGTGACGAGCGCGATGTTTCCTGAAACGTCCGCGGCATTGATGAACGGCCCACACCCGAGCGCCGGCTCCGAGCTGACCACGTTGCCGACGATCTCGCCGAAAGCGCCGACCGACGGCGCAAACGTGCTTTCGACGTACGGCATCTCGCCTGCGATGGACTCGGGCGCCTCTACCGCTAGCGCGTTGAACTCGCTCGCGTCGTTGACGGTGGCACCGACAGCGAGAACCTCCGGGTAGGACGCGGGAGAGCCGGCGGAGAAAAACGGCCGCCCACCGTTGCCGTCATTACCGGCAGCCGCGACGACCAGTGTGCCGATTCGCGCGAGGTTCGTGATGGTCTCCGCCTCGGTCGTCGAACCAATGCCGTAGGAATTGCCGAGAGAGCCGTTGATGACGTCGACGCGGTCGCTCGGATCGCCATCCTGATTCGGATCGGCCGCCCACTCGAGCGCCTCCATCAAAACCGAGGTCGCTCCTCGGCACCCGAACACCTTGAGCGCATAGATGCTGGCCTCGGGAGCGACACCCGGCATGACGCGGAAGCTCCGCGGGTCGAGGCTCTGATCGTAGGGACCCAGGAACGCCGCGCCGTTGTTGCGAACGCCGTTTCCCGCGGCGATGCCTGCGACGTGGGTCCCGTGACCGCTCGATACGCTGCGGTCGCAGTCGATGGGATCCGGATCGGGCATGGGGATGTCGTTGCCGGGTTGACCCGGGTCGTACGCGTCGCCGACGAAGTCGTGGCCGCCGATCACCCGCGCCGTGGGGAAAGAGTCCGGCTCTGCGACCCGGCGATCGTGATTGTTGAACGCTTCGTTGGTCCCCGGCCCTCCGAAGTCGGCGTGCGTGTAGTCGATGCCCGTGTCGATGACGGCCAAGGTGACGCCGTCGCCGCGGAAGGGCGTGGCTCCCGCCCAGACCTGGGGCGCCCCGACGAGCGGCACGGCGTCGCGAAGGGCCCGTCGATGTAGAGACACCCGATCGAGACGCACGACGCCGGGGATCCGTCGAAGTGTCGGCAGAGCTTCGGCCTCGACGCGCACATGAATGGCGTTGGCCAGCACGCGGAGCTGCCCGATGACGGTCGCTCCGGACGTTTCGAGCTCGGAGACGATTTGCGCTTGCTGCGCGGAGACCTCGAGCGCTCGCCTTCGGAGCGCGGCTCGCCCCGCTTCGGTGTTCATGTCGACGGCGTCGACGGCGCGGGCCACCGGCTCACCCTCGAGCACGGCAAACACCTCGACGATGCCGGTTGGTCCGGCCAAATCCAGCCATTGGCCGACCGAAGGATTCGACGGAGGGAGCGTGACGACCGCGGGTTGCTCGGGGTCGCCGGACGCAGTGCCGCGATCAGCCACCCGTCCACCGCACGCACTGGTGGCGGCCAGCGCACCAAAGGCGACGAAGGAACCGAGACGGTGGCGCATGTGGCGCCGCATCATAGCTCGCTGGCCCCCTTGGGGGCGGCTCATCGAAGATGAAAGATGCTGCAGCTAGATCACATCGGGATGATGCTGTCGCAGCCCAATACGACGTTCAGAGTCCCCGCACCGATGGCCGTACACGTTTCCGGGCACAGGATGATGCGAGACGGGCTGATCGGGTCGTCGTAGTACCAGCCGTTGGACGCCGCTCGACCGCAGTCGCCGATGCCAGTGACCCGGAGAAACGGCGTCGGTGCTCCCACGGACGGCGTGAACGTCACATTGACCTGGTTCGGGTTGGTCATCCCACCGTCAGTCGGCGCGGGCACTTCGAGATCGCAAGGGATGTTGCTCGTCGCGATGCTGTTGATCGCTTGAGCGAATTCCGCCGCGACGTTCGTCGCGTCCTGGATGATGAACGCCGAGCCGGTGCCACCGGCGCGAGCGATCGTATCGAGGTTGGCGGTCGCGCTGCCGATACCCACGACGAACGTGAGCACCTCGGGGGCGGTCGTCGCCGCCGTCATCGCGAGCGGAGCTATCGCGCTCGGGCTCGTGGGCATGCACACCGTCGGCAGCCCGTCGGTCACGAGCACGACGACGGTTCGTCGCGCGGGGTTCGCGGCGGCGTGAGTCTTGGCGAACTGAAGCGCGCCGTCGAGAGCCGGGCCAGTCGGAGTGAACTGGCCAGTGTTGCGGTTCGCGGCGAGCGACATCTTGATCGCGTTGGCGACGCCCGGAAGGTCTTGAATCGGGACGGCGGGGTTCGCGTAATCCGCGGGGTTACACGAATCCGTTCCGCCGGTGACGAGCCCGAAGAACTGGATCCCCACGCGAATGCCGGCATTCGTCGGGTCGTCGACGAAGGCTTCGAGTGCCGGCACGACTTGATCCCAGAATGGAGCGCCTCCGCCGGGGGGAGGCATCAGCATCGAAGTCGAATGGTCGAACATGATGTACATGTCGATGGGATCGGGCTCGGCTGTGAAGTCGGAGCTGGCGCACGCGTCGTTGATGATCGGTCCGCCACCTCCGGTGCTGCCGCCGCTGTCGATGATGCCGCCACCGAATCCTCCGGTGCCCACCGCCCCGGTGCCGCCGGTGGACACGCCGCCGCCGGTTCCCGCGCCTCCGGTTCCGCCGATTTGCCCCCCAGTGCCACCGACTTCACCGATGACGCTGGTCGCGCCCTTGTCGGAGCCGCAGCCCGAATACAGGGCAAAACCGAGAGCGCAGGTCGTCACCAAAAGGCGTGAAGTCTTGATCATGGGCCTCTCCGTAGAGCCTCGTATTTCGAGGGGAAACGCCCACGCAAACTGACCTAATCTGCGGGGATCAGCAAGAGCATGCAGGACGAGCGGAAAATTCTACAGGTCTTCCAGAACGCAGCCATCCACACTGCCCGACATCGAGCAGAGACGGTCGACCTCGGAGGCGCACTTTAGTTCCGGGTGTTCATCGACGCTCACCACACTGCTGGCGAGACCGTGTTCGAAAGGGCCTGAAGCTATTCCGCCAACCAGCGTCGCGCGGCCGTCGCTTGTGGGCTGTCGGGCCATCGCTGGATGAGCACGCGGGCGGCGCGCTTGGCCGACTTGGTCTTGCCCGCCTGACGATTGCTGCGAACGGAAATCCAGAGGGCCTCGGGACCGAGCGAGCCGGAGCCGAAACGCGCGGCGCGCTGCTTGGTCGCATCCCGCGCGCCGGCGGGGTTTCCACTCGCCAGCTCCATCCGGGCGAGCGCGAGCCAGGCGGCCTCCGCCGTCGGTCCCGAGCCGCTGCCGACCTGGCGATAGAGCCGGCGAGCTCCCTCGGCATTGCCGCTCTGCCGCAGTGCTTCGGCGCGGCGCAGAAGCTCCCCGGGCTTCTCGACCTTCTTCGACGCGGCAACCCGCGACGCCGGAGCGGGCGCGCGTTTGGACTCGGCGCCGGACTGCGGCGCCGACGGTGCATCCAGCTCGGCCAGCTCGAGGTCGAGCGGCACGACTTGCTCGAGCAGGTTCGCTTCGGCCTGGATGTCGAGACTCGTCTCCGCGACGATGTCGGAATCGAGCTCGAGCCGACTGCCCGCTTCGACCTCCACCGGATCGGTGGTGGCACGTCGAACGACGACCCGTCCTTCGGCGACGTCTACCGTGATGTCACCAAGCGCGCGGTCGACGGCGAAGATCGTTCCCCGAACGCTGACTTCGGTGTCGCCGGACCGGACGATCAGCTGTCCGCCGCCCAGATCTCGAGCATGCACACTCACCCGACCGCTCTCGAGCTCGATGACCGTGCGGCACCGCGTCGCCTCCTGGAGATAGACCTTCGATGTGAGCGGGGCCCGGGCGTACGCCACCTTCCCGAGATCGAGCACGACTTGCTCTTCGGAAGACTCGAATCCGACTTCGGCCATGGAGCGATCGGACCAGCTCTCGCAGGCCGGGCTTTCGGCGGGCGCTGATGCCACGACCGGACCCGCCGTCTCGTCGACGTCCGGCGACAGGTGCTCGTCGTTTGCTGCCGTTTCGGCGGGCCCAGCACCACTAGTGGACCGGAACTCGAAGAACAGCGCGACGCTAGCAGCGACCGCGATCGCTGAAACGCCGCCGTAGAGCGCGGCCCGCTGAACGCGAGCGCGCCGGACGATGCCCGGTCCACGTACACCGACCACGCCGACGACTCGCGCTTCGGCATCGAGGTCGAGGCCGTCGTCGTCGGCCTCCGCAAGCTCGCCCAGCCGCTCCTGCAAGTGCTCGTCGAGAGACGAGTCCGTACCGTCGACGAGACTCGGCCCGCGTTCCCCGATCACACGAAGAACGCGCTCGCACTCTTGCTGGTCCAACGAAGGCACGCTCTCCGCGTCCTCGTCGGCGATCCAGCGCAACCGCGCGCGGAATCTTTCATCCAACATCAGACACCTCGAGCAGCTCACGAAGATAAGGATCCTCGACGGCGAACGCTTTCAGCTCCTTCTGGGCATAATAGATTCGCGACCTCGTCGCGGGCACGGACGCGCCCATCTGGGCTGCGATGGCGGCCACTTCCTGGCCGTCGAATGCCCACAAAGAGAACGCGATGCGCTTGTTGGGAGAAATGTTTTCGAGGGCGGCTCGCACCCGTCGAAGTTGCTCCTGAGCGATCGCGTTCTGGTCAGGCCGATCGTGACCCGCCGGGGGGTCGTCGGGCTCCGGGGCGCGGAAACGCTCCCACGCCGTGGGCCTCATCGCTCGCCGGGCGACGCGCACCGTGATGCCACCGATGAACGTGGACAACGCGCTGTCGCCCCGGAAGCCGGGAAGAGCACGACACATCTCGAGAAACACCGTCTGAACCAAATCTTCCATGTCGCCGCGGCGACCGAGTAGTCGATACAAGAGGCGCTGCACCCGAGGCAGCTCCTGGCGGGCAATCTGCTCGAGCGCCGCACGTTCGCCAGCGCGGGCTCGCTCCACGATGGGCGTCAGGTTCGAGCCCGGTTGGCTCTCTGGAGCGGCTTCAACCGCCCTGAGCGCTCGCTCCACGCTTTCTATGTCGCCCGAGCTCACCAATGTGATGAAAGCACAAGACCCGACCGCGTGCCGGGACTACGGCCCCTCCCACATGACGAGCGCCTGCGCTCTGAGGTGCACGTTACCTTCGTCGAACGCCGTTTCCCCTCCCGCCTCGTAGCTAAAAGCTCGGGGAAAAAGCACGACCCCAGCGCTCGCTCCAACCGAAAATCCCCCGATGAGCATGTACCGAAGCTCACCTCCACCCCCGAACCACGGGGCGAGCCGGTCTGCACCACCCTGGATCTCCTCACCTTCGTCCCCGTCGGGGGAATCGCGCGGCAGGGTGGCGACCCCGGACGCGTCCACGAACGCTGGACCCCCCTCGAGGTAGCCGCTGGCCACGAGGCGCCCGTCACGTTGCCCGGCGGTCAACCGCAGTCCGAGCTCCGTCCGGTCGTATTCGACCGTGGCCGACGAAATCCGACTCAGTGGCCGCACCGTCTGGTCATCCGATCCAAGTCCTGCTCCGCGGAGCTCGATCGCCAGATTCCACTGCCTGGGCAAGATGAGGACGAATCCAGCGCCAAAAAACGCCTGGTTGAGGCCCACGTCCCCGTCGATGCTGTGAGTGAACACTCCGCCGGCAGTGACGCTCACGCGGAGCTCGACCTGGTGAGGCTTCGGCGGGGGTGACGCGGGCGGCAGGGACGGTGGTTCCTGCCGCGGTGGTTCGGCCGCAACCGCGGGTGGGGGCGCGGTTTCCGGAGCGTGACCGGCGAGCTCGAGCAGCTCCACCCCCGCCAGAGCCACGGCGTAGGGGGCGGTCGCCGTCGCTGGATCGAGGCGCCGGGAGAGAATGGTGCCGTCGGAGACCCGGAGCACCCGCACCACGGCCTGCTGTGAGTCCACCATGACGACGAGCCGCTCGGGCCAGGTCCGCGCTTCGGCCATGAGCGCCTCGGGGTCGCGAGCGTTTGCAGCAACCCGCCAAGTGACCCCTCCCTCGAATTGCTGCGTCAAATAGATCACCACCGCTTCGTCGGCGGGAGTGGCGGCGACGACTGCCACGGACTGCGCCCACGCGAAAGATGCGAGAAAGAACGCGGTAGCGGCGACGCCCGCCGCAATCGCACGACGCATGGCGCACCATCGTACAGGCTCGCCAGCCGAGAGCGGGATCAGACAGTCGCCGAGCGGCAATTTCATCACGAACCCCGCCCGGTGCGACTCAGGTCACGAACTGGAGAAAAGTATGCGCTTCTCACGCCTTGCTAGTGCCTTGCTCGTCACGACCTCTGCCGCGACAGTGGCTTTGTCCTGCGCCACCGCCAGCGACGACCTGTTTCCTGGGGTTTCGGGGAGCGGTGGCCTGGGGATCGGTGGGCAATCCGGAGACGCCGGTGTGGATGGCAGTTTGCCGGGTGTCGGCGGCGCGGGGGTTGGCGGCGCAGGAGTCGGCGGCGCGGGAGTCGGTGGTGCCGGTGTTGGCGGCGCCGGAGTCGGTGGTGCAGCTACGGGCGGAGTGGGCGGAGGCGGCACTTGCAACCCCGCTTTCTGCCCGTCGACCTTCGGCTCGCCGTGCTGCATGACGGCGAATGGCCCCTGCGGCGTCGACATGGGGATGGGCTGCATGCCGGCGAGCACCGGCGGTAGCTAACCGGAGCCCCGTTAGGCCCTCGGGGCAACGGCATTGCGCACACGGTGCGCCTGGCCTTTGATGGGATTCTTCCGAACCAGGAGTCCCATGTTCGAAACGGCGGAGCTCGGCCGCAAGCTGAGTAAAGAAGCGTACGAAGCGCAAGTTCCCGGCTTGCGGACCGACTTGCTGGCGGCTCAACGCAAGCTCACCCAAGCACCATTCCCCGTGATCATCCTGATCAACGGTGTCGAGGGCGCGGGAAAAAGTGAGCTGCTCAACCTGTTGAACGAGTGGCTGGACGCTCGGTTCATCCAGACCAATGCGTTCGGGCCGCCAACGGAGGAGCAGCAGCACCGGCCGAAATACTGGCGCTACTGGATGGCCACCGCCCCGCGCGGGAAGATCGGGATGTATCTCGGCAATTGGTACTACGCGCCGATCGTCGAACGAGTCCAAGGCAAGATCGACGACGACGAATTTCGAGCCGATCTGGCGGACGTGAAGAGCTTCGAGCAAACGCTCGCAGACGACGGGACCCTATTCATCAAGATCTGGCTCCACATCAGCCGCAAAGAGCAGAAGCACCGATTCAAGACGTGGGGCAGCGACCCGAAAACCAAGTGGCGGGTCAGCCGCCTGGAGAAGAAGCATACGAAGCGCTACTCGGAGTTTCGTGCGGTTAGCGAGCACGCCATTCGCGAAACCAGCACAGGCGACTGTCCCTGGGTCGTCGTCGAAGCCACCGACGAACGCTACCGCGACATCACGGTCGCCGCTCACGTGCTCAAACGCATTCGAGAACGTCTCGACGCGATCCAGACTCGGCCACCGCCCGAGGCGGAAAAACCCATCGACGACCCGAAAACGATTCTCGACAGCCTCGACCTCGAAAAGCAGCTCAGCAAGGACGAGTACAAGAAGAAGCTCGAAGCCGGTCAGAGCACCCTCAGCCGGCTTGAGCGAAGAGCGCACAAGCGTCAGGTCGGGTCACTCGTTCTCTTCGAAGGGTGGGACGCCGCGGGCAAAGGTGGGTGCATTCGCCGAATGCTGCACGGGCTCGACATTCGCCACGCTCAGGTGATTCCGATAGCCGCACCCACCGACGAGGAACGCGCACACCACTACCTGTGGCGGTTCTGGCGTCACCTTCCACGACTCGGCCGAATGACGATCTACGATCGAAGCTGGTACGGCCGCGTCCTGGTCGAACGGGTCGAAGGGTTCGCGACGCCCGCGGAATGGCGCCGCGCGTACAACGAAATCAACGATTTCGAAGGGCAACTCGTGGACCACGGCATCGTGCTGGTGAAGTTCTGGCTACACCTGAGCCAAAAGGAGCAGCTGCGACGTTTCAAAGAGCGGGAAAAGATCCCGTGGAAGAAACACAAGATCACCGAAGAGGACTACCGGAACCGCGAGAAAGCGAATCAGTACGAAAAGGCCGCCAACGAGATGATCGAACGAACGAGCACGGATTACGCCCCCTGGACCCTCATCGAGGCCGAAAACAAGCAATACGCGCGCATCAAGGTCATCGAGACGCTGAACGATCGCTTGAAAGCAGCGCTGCCGAAGAAGTAATGCTGAACGCGCAAGGTGGCGTTCCCTCATCAGACCAGTACCCCTTCACGAAGCCCTCTCGGGCAGCGACTCACCCAGGGGCGCGTCGGCGGGCTCGTTCGCGCGGGCTCGAAAGAGCTCACTCGCCGGGTCGCCACGATTCTGCTCGAGGGTGTCGCCAGCCTCGCGGAACGCATATCGGTGGCGTCCGGAGTCGAGCCCCGGCTCGGCGATCGACGCGGATCGACCGGCAGCCGTCCCTCGCCGGTGCCACCCCCACCGCCAGTCGATACCCGGGGCGAGCCGACTAAATCTCCAGCCGCACCCTCGCCCTTGGCCAAGCACGTACGCGAGCTGGTCGATCGTCGATTGGCGGTCCTTCTGGAAAGTCACGATTTCAACGCCAGTGACAACCCGGTCGAGGCGGTGCACGGACTCCGAGTGGCATCGCGCCGACTCCGGGCATTCGTCGACGTCTTCCGCGCGGAGCTCGATGCAGGAGCTCGGAAGCGCACGCGCAAGCCCCTTCGACGCATCACGCGCGCCCTTGGAGCGCTTCGGGAATGGGACGTGCATTCTCAACAACTGGAGGGCCGCCGCACGGAGGCGCGCTCGGACTCGGAGCGAGCCGCAATCGAGCACATTCTCGAAGTGATCGACCGTCGCCGTCAGAAGGAGCGGAAGCGTGCGCAAAAGCGCCTCGAGAAGGTCGCCTTTCGCGAGGCGGCGCGTCTGGTCCGAACGACTCGAGACGAAGTGAGAGCACAGCTCGAGACGCGGGAGCTGGCCACACACATCGCCAAGGACGCGCTACTGAACGCCATCGACGCCGCCAAGGAGGCAACCCCCAATCTCCATGAAGAGGACGAAGACGGGCTCCATCGCTTCAGAATCACCATCAAGAAGCTCCGCTACACGCTCGAGATGATCGAGCCCGTCGTGGGGCCGCGCTATTCGGCCATGCACACCCAGTGCAAGCGGGTACAGGGGCTCATCGGCGATCATCACGACCGCGCGGTGCTCGGACGAATCGTCGAGAAGCAGGCCAACAAGCTTCGCTCCCGACGCCGCGGGGCGCTGGTCCGCGGACTGGAAACGGTTCGGGATCAACTCGAAACAGAACGGCTCGCGGCGTTCGAGGAGGTCCGACGACCCGGAGTGATTCCGAGCTTCGACATTTGGCGAGAAAACGCGCGCCGCCTTCCGCTGAAGCTCAACACCAGCGAACGCGCACGCGATACTTGATCTTCGTCTTGCCGTTGGCGGGGACACGCACCTCGAAGGTGAAGGTGTTTGCGTCTTTCCGCTTGTGAGGATGGCTGGACTCGAGCACTTTCCAATCTCCTCCGATCGGCTCGAAATCCTGCACGACCACGGCCTTGTCCTTGTGGTTGCGGAGCTCTATCTCCCAGGTGCTCTCGGATACACAGCGGCCGAACGGTTTCCAGCTCATCTGTTTTCGGTCCCCGACGACGTCGAACGCTTCGCCCATCTTGACGCGCACCCGCTCGTCTTTCGGGGTGTGGTCGATGTTGTCCTCACCGATGAACTGCTGCGCGCCGGATTTGTCGGCCTTGTAGACGCGCACGGTGCCCTTCGGCAGGGGCATTCCGAGCCCGTTTTGCTTCGAGTTCTTGAGATCGAGGTAGACACCGACCTTCTGGTTGGACATCACCGAGCCGTGTCGGCTGCGATACCAGTACTGCTGCCCGTAGAACATGAGGCGTTTCTGAATCCCGATGTTCGACGCTTCGAGAAGCGAGACCTGTTTTTGCTCTTTGTTCAGCACGTCGGTCGGTCGCTGCAAACTGTAGAGGTGGTACTCGAACAGGCTCTCCTCGCTGAACCCCGCTTTTTTGCCTGCTGTCATGCCCTTCGAGGCATACGCGAGTGACCGCGAGCTCGGCCGACTCACCCGGTTCACATCGCCAGCAACGAGCTTCAGCTGTGCGTTCTTGTACGACGCGCCCGACTGGTTGGTCAGCGTCACCCATCCCGTGAGGTCCCCACGCGTGTCGTCCTCGTTGACGACGAGGACGTAGTCCGCCCGCCAGTTGAGCGCGCGGGCGAGGTAGGTCACCTCGACTCTCTGTTTCGGCTTCTTGCTCTCCAGCATCCAAACCAGGGTCGGTTTGGCGATGAGATTGTCCGGCACCTTAGGAAAGCTCAGACGCCCGGGGTAGTCGAAGGTGATCTCCCCGTTTATTTTCAGCACCGGACGCCCATCGGCAACCGACAAGAGCTCGGCCTCGTGCGTCTCGTCCTTGCCGGTTTTCTCGATGTACCGGTGGACGCGTACCTTCTTGCCGACGAACTTTTGCAGCAGTGTCGCGGGGCTGAGCAGATCGTACCGGTAGTTTTGCTCGAGCACGCTGAGCGCCGCAGCCCCCGCCGCGGACTTGATGTGCACCGTCTCCGGCTGCATCTGCACGGCGACATCTCGGAACTCGAGGGGCACAGTCCCCGTGCCGATGTCGATCTCTCGGACCTCGCGCACCAGACCAAAGTTCTGGTTGTAGACGGTGATGGTGACTTCGCGTCGATCCTCCGCCGTGGAGATCTTCGAGGGACCCGCAGCGGCGGCTCCCGCCACGAGGAATACGGCGGCGCTCAACCCGAGCCATCGCCCCACCCCGCTTCTTTTGCGCTTCAGCACCATCTCACCCGCACCCGGTACGTGATTTTTTCTTCACCATTGGCTGGAACCTTCACCTCGAAGACGAACGTGTGGGCGTCCTCTTTTTTGGCTGGATGGCTGGAATCCAAGATCTCCCAATCCCCTGGAGCCGGCTCGACGACCTCGACGACCTCGGCCACGTCCTTGTGGTTGCGTAGGCTGATTTCCCAGGTGCTCTCGGACTGGCAGCCCGAAATCGCCGTCCATTTCATCTGCTTTCGGTCAGCGACGACGTCGAAGGCTTCCCCCATCTTGACTCGCACCTCTTCGTCGCGAGGCGTGTGGTCGATGGAGTCCTCGCCGATGAACTGCTGAGCGCCGGATTTGTCCGCCTTGTAGACACGCACCGTCCCCTTGGGCAGGGGAATGCCGAGACGGTTGTCTGACTTGTTCTGAATGTCGAGAAACACCCCGACCTTTTGGTTCGAAACCACCTGCCCGTAGCGACTCCGGTAGTAGTGCTTGGCCCCTCGGAAGATCAGCTTCTTCTCGACACGAATCCCTTGTGCGCTGAGCAAGCTCACTTGCTTCTGCTCTTTGTCGAGCAGGGTCGTCGGGCGCTGCAACGTGTAGAGGTGATATTCGAAGAACCCCTCCTCGACGAAGCTGTCGCCGCCGCTCGAATCCTCGTCGGCGCTGTATTCGTACTGCTCTTCGGTGCGCAGGTTCGCCACGACGCGCTGGACGTCCCCCGCCACCAGCTTGAGCGTCGCATTTTCGTAGGATGCGCCGCTCGTGTTGGAGAGTGTCACCCACCCGGTCAGGTCACCGAGCTCGTCCTTCGCGTCGATGACGAGCACGTAGTCGGCTCGCCAGTTGAGATTCTGGGTGAGGTACTTGACCTCCACTCGCTGATTCGGGTTCTTGCTCTTCAAGAGCCACACGAGCGAGGGCTTCGAAATTAGATTCTCGGGCACCTCGGGGAACGCGAAACGTCCGGGGAACTGCGTCGTGACCTCGCCGTTGATCTCGAGCACCACGCCGTTTTCGACGGCAAGCACCTTTGCTTCGAAGCGTTCGTCGGTGCCGAGCTTCTCGTTGAATCGGTAGACGGCGACCTTCTTGCCGACGTATTTCTCGAGCAGCTTTTTCGGTGTGAGCAAGTCGTATCGATAGTTCTGCTCGAGCACCTCGAGGGCCGACGGATCTCCCAGAGACTTGATGTGCACCGTCTCGGGCTGAATGTGCGCCGAGACGTCGCGATACTCGAGTGACACCTTGCCGGTTCCGAGAGACACCGACCGCACTTCGCGCACCAACCCGAAGTTCTGGTTGTAGACGGTGATCGCCACCGACTCGCGCTCGTCCGCGCTCGACTCCTTCTCGACGGCGGGGCTCGACGCGGCGACGGGCTCGACCGGCTTCTTCTGACAGGCGAGAGCGAGCGCCGCGCACACGCCGATCGCACTCACCCGGCGCCATTTCCCATGCAAAGTCATCGTCGACAGACTCCCGCCTCGGAGGGCAGCACGGGTGTGACGTGTGGGCCAGCGGAAAGATTTGATCTTTCTGGGCGAATCGCTGCGGGCGATCCGCGGCGGAACTCGCTTGGGCTCATTCGGAAGCGAGCGCGACCGCGGGCAGCGGTACCTCGCCGCCTTTTCGCACGAATTCAGCGATCAACTGGGTGAGCGCCCTCTTGGCGTTCTTGCACGGTCTGCCATCGGTTTTTCCCGGCTTGCAGAACTTGCGCCGCATGTCGTTCTG
Organism: Polyangiaceae bacterium; assembly: GCA_029261965.1. Lineage (GTDB taxonomy): Bacteria > Myxococcota_A > Polyangia > Polyangiales > Polyangiaceae > JAJDAH01. The sequence continues at coordinate 16,665 of JAJDAH010000068.1, read as the reverse complement.
AAACGCGATGCCCTTGTCCTCGAGCAGAACCTTTCGCACGTCTTCTTCCAGACGGCGCCACGGTATCGGCGAAGCTCGAGGAACCGGCGGCCGTTTCAGCGTGACCTCGTCGTTCATGACGGAAACGCAGGTGCCGTTCCAACGGTAAATGTCGTAGCTACCCGCCCCTTCGATCTGCATTCCGTCGCCCTTCTTGTTCCGATCGGCGAGGATGAGCACTTCTTCGGTTTGCCGGAGCAGCTGCGGGTGCGAGCGGGCGGCGCCGGCGTACCAGCCCTCCATGTTCACGCGCAGGTAGGCGCGAGTCCAAGGCGAGCCTTTGCGAAACATCGTCAGCGGAAACCCGGGCGGCGTGTTCAAGCAAAGGTGCTCGGTGAACTTGCGGGGGGGCGTGCAGACCCCATCGGTGATGCTTGCGCACTTCTCGGGGACCTCTAGAAAAGTGGGTTTGCTCTCTTCTTCGGCTTTCTTCTTGGCGGCGGCTTCGAGCGCCGGGTCGCGCTCAGGCTCGCTCGGCTCGACCTTCACGGGCTCCGGCGGAGCCGCGACGGGCGGCGGCGCGCTGCCGCAAGACGCGAGCACCATCGCCCCGGCGATGGCGATCGCCCGTTTCGTCAATTGCCCCATCACCGGAACTGGCGAGCCTGTCACGCCCCGCGCGACCCATCAAGACTCCGAAGAGCTCTCGGGGGAATGAGCGCCACCAGCTCCGCGCCGCCAGCGTCGAGCCGTAGCCCCCGCAACCAAGCAAAACCCGCCTTCTTCAGCGCGGTCACGTCGCGCCCGGCACCGAGCAAATACGCGATGACTTCGTCGAGATTCGGCGCATGCCCGCAACAGAGGACCGAATCGACGCCGAGCAATTCGACCTCGTCACAAATCTCGTCGGGGTCCGCTTCGGGCAAGAGCGCGTCGGTCACCACGACGCGGTCGGCACCGAAACCGAAAGCCTCGAGAACGCAGTCTGCAGTTTCGTTCGCTCTTTGGTACGGGCTGGTGAGAATCATTTCCGGACAGATCTCCAGCGACTTGATACCCCGGGCAGCGGCGAGCGTCCGGCGTCGTCCTTTTTCGGTGAGCGCACGATCGGGATCGGCCGGACACCGAGGATCCAGGCGGTCGATGGCGATGCCATGGCGGAAAAGAAACACCTCCATTCGAGCTCCGCTCTACGGCTCCGGCGAGTCCGTGGGCTCACCGGTGACAACACACTCGAGTCCTACCCCCAGCTCCTGCTCGAACAGTTGAGCCTTGCGTAGGGCAAACTCGGCAATGCCCCCGCCATGGGCATCGCGCGCTCGGATTTCGAGCCGAACCGTGTCGTCGCCCACGTTGGCGCGCACGTGGGTGACCCGCTGACGGCGGTCGGTGTCGAGCGCATCAGCCAAACGAAGCAGCGCGGCGAGCTTCCGGGTCTCGCGTTGATGATCCGGCGACAAAGACGCGAAAATTTCGTGTTTCTTGCTGTCGGGCGGCCCCTTGCGGTGCGTTCGAACGAGCGCCGCGACCATTTCGCGAAGCGGGCTTTCGAGCCCTGGGATCCGTGCCCACCGCACGATGTACTCGCCGTGGCGATGATGCGCTCGGCGGTGCACGACCTCGCCAATGTCGTGGAGCAGCGCGGCAATTTCGAGCACCACGCCGAGCTCTTCGGAGAGTCCGTGAACCCGTCCGAGCTGGTCGAAAAGCGCTCGAGCGACCTTGCGTACGTGCTCCCCGTGAGTCGTGTCGTGTCGGACGCGGTGGGCGAAAGCGCGAGCTTCGTTGAGAAGCACGTTGTCTCGGGCTTCCGCCCCCGGCGCGACCTCTTCGGCCAAATCGAGCAGCACACCGTCCTTGATACCGACCCCGGGCACGAGCAGACGACGGAGATTCAATTCTTCGAGAACGGTGTGAAAGACGATCGCCGCGCCAGCCATGACCTCGGCGCGATCCTTTTTCACCGCAAACTTTTTCATGCGCTCGCCAATGTCGGCACCGAGAATGCCGGGTAGCGCAGCATCGAGGTCGTCGAACTCGATGACTGGCATGCCTTGATTGTCGGTCGCGCCCAGGATCGAAGCGAGCGCCTCGGCGTTCCCGCCGCACGCGGCGGCGGGAGTCAGCGGCGTGTCAATCGAGCTCGACACGACAGTGTGAAGGAGCGTCGCGGTATGACGTCGGACCATCTTCGATTCGTCGTCGCCGATGGGCCCCGCGAGCCCCAAGGTTTCCATCAGCCTCACCGTGCCGACGGGTAGCGATGCGCTCTCCCACCCCTCGGCGAGGCGAATTCCGACCTCGAGGCTGCCTCCTCCGAGATCGAGCACCAGATGTGGCACACGACGATCAGTGAAGGCGTGCCGGATCGCCTTCCGCACGAGCCGCGCCTCCTCCTCCCCATCGATGACCTCGAGCTCGATACCCGCTTCGTGATCCAGACGGCGAACGAGAGTGTCGCGGTTGCTCGCCGTCCGCGAGGCGCTCGTGGCCACCGCACGGTACCGGACGACGTTGTGGTGCTCGAACAGTTTGTGGAATCTCGAAAAAGCGGCCACGGCGTCGTCGATGGCTGCCGGGTCGATCACCCCGCGAGTGAACGCCAGGTGGCCGAGCCGAATCGCAACGCGTTCGCTCTCGATGATTTCGTAGCTGCTCGGGCTGGTAGCGCGCGCGACGGCAGCTCGAATCGCATTGGACCCGGCGTCGATCGCACCCACCGTGACCGGGCCTGCCATCGCCTAGGTCTTAGCCAGAAAGCCGCCACCGCACCACCTTGTCGGTTCCGCCCGCCCCTTGGTAAACACTTCGAGTAGCCTCGCAAGAAAGGACCACGACATGACCGAGGCAAAACAAGCCGACGAGGTGGGGGACGTCCGAGACGCTCATCGGTTCGAGGTCGAGCCCCTGGCTCGATACCTACGAAAAAACGTCGACGGCTTCGACGGGGATCTCGGCGTTCGACAATTCAAAGGCGGTCAGTCGAACCCCACGTTCCTCCTCACCGCCGGCGACCAGCGCTACGTCATGCGGAAGAAGCCGCCGGGCAAGCTGTTGCCCTCGGCTCACCAAGTGGAACGCGAGTACCGAATCATGGCGGCGCTAGCAAAAACCGCGGTCCCGGTGCCCGAGGTTTTGACGCTCTGCGAAGACCCCGACGTCATTGGAACGCCGTTCTACGTGATGGAGTTGGTGGACGGGCGCATATTCCGCAACCCGCTCATGCCCGACGCCGCGTCCAGCGAGGAGCGGTCGCAAATCATCGATGCGATGAACGACACCCTCGCCAAGTTGCACCAAGTCGACTTCGTCAGCGCGGGGCTCGGGGACTTCGGCAAACCCGGCAATTACATGGCCCGCCAGATCTCACGTTGGAGCAAGCAGTACGAGGCCTCGAAGACCGACGACATCGAGCCCATGAACCGCTTGATGCAGTGGCTGCCAGAAAACATTCCGAGCGACGACTCCTCTTCGATCGCTCACGGTGACTTTCGACTCGAGAACATGATCGTGCACCCGACCGAGCCGCGAGTCCTCGCGGTGCTCGATTGGGAACTTTCCACGATCGGCCATCCACTGGCGGACCTCGGATACAACTGCATGCTGTATCACTTGCCGGCGGGTGACTTCGCCGGGAGCGGGTACGTCGGACACGATCTCGCTGAGCTCGGGATCCCGAGCGAAAGAGACTACGTGTCGGCGTACTGCCGGAGAGTCGGTCGCGAGTCGGTCCCAAACCTGGAGTTTTTCGTCGCCTTCAGCCTGTTCCGTCTCGCTGGCATCGTTCAGGGCGTTTACAAACGTGGCCTCGACGGCAACGCCAGCTCCGAGACCGCGCTCCGCTACGGCCCGATGGTGCATTTTCTCGCCGGGGTGGCTTGGGAGCTGGCGGAAAAGAAGAATTGAGGCTCGGCAGAGGTTGCAAACCCACGCCGCGAACACCAGGAACCACGCATGGCCGACGAGATCGAAAAATCCGAAGAGGAGTGGCGAGCCCAGCTCACCGACGAGCAATTCCGAGTCACTCGCGAGAAGGGGACCGAGCGAGCCTTCACCGGGACATACACCGACAACAAGGAACCGGGCCTCTACCGATGCGTCTGCTGCAGCGCAGAGCTCTTTCGCTCGGACGAAAAATTCGACTCCGGCAGCGGATGGCCGAGCTTCTTCGATTCTCCGCACGCCAAGAATCTTCGAACCGAGACCGATGTCTCGTTTGGCATGCGTCGCACCGAAGTGATGTGCGACAAGTGCGGCGCCCATCTCGGCCACGTGTTCGAAGATGGCCCCAAGCCGACGGGCTTGCGCTACTGCATCAACTCCGCGTCACTCGACTTCGACAAGAAGTAGGAGGGCGCCGAGGATGAGACTCCTGACCGAGGTCGGCATCGACGCGACACCGGCGCGAGTCTGGGACGTGCTGACGAGATTCAAGCTCTACGCCGATTGGAATCCGCTCATCCCGGCAGTTATGGGAGAGCTTCGTGAAGGGGCCGAGCTCGAGGTGTCCGTGAGCGAGCTCAACGGCCGTGAGCGCGTTCTTCGTCCGACGATCACCCGCGTCGACGCCGAACGCGAGCTTCGATGGTCGGAACGCCTGGCCCCCTTGGGGCTGCTGAAAGGGGAGCGATTTTTCCGCCTGACACCCCTCGACGGCGGTCGAACGACCCTCGAGCACGGCCAAGATCTCGAAGGCATTGCCGTGCGATTCTACGGCGAGCAATTGGCTCGCGCAGTGGGTGGGTTTGCCGCAATGAACCAGGCGCTGAAAAAACGCGCCGAAACCCCCGGGCGATAGCTGCCGAGTCGACCTTTTTCGCCGTTGGCATGCAAACGGGCGTGCTAGTGTCGAACTTCGGTTCCCGTTATGGCTGACGACGACCGAAAGTCACCGCGGCCAGAACCGCGGCGGTCGGAGGGGACGAGACAATCGGTTCCTCCGCCTCGACGCGCCAGTCCATCGAAGGCCCCTCCGCCACCTTCGAAGGTCGGGGCCCCCGCGCGCAAAGGTTTGCACGCGCCGGCGCCCGCGCCTCCGCCGCGGCGCCCCGGCGGCCGCCCTCCCCCGCCGTCGCGATCGGGTCAGATGCCGGCGGTTCGGCCCGGACGTGCCTCGCTACCAGTGCCACCGCCAACTGGCGCGGCAGCGCCAGCGAGCAAGTCGCCCGCCGCGCCGCCCGTCGCCTCTCCGAAAACACCGGCGGCGTCGCCAAAAACGTCCGCAGCGACTCCGGCGTCACCAAACGCAACCCCCGTGGCCCCCGCGCCGCCGCCCGTCGCTCCGGCGCCAGCGGCAGTCGCCGCCCCGGTCCCAGCGCCGGCAATAGCCCCCAAGGCGCCGACCGCCCCGCAGGCGACACCCGGACGTGCAATCGGGCCGACCCGAACCAAGATTGGTGTGGGCGATGACGCCGCGACACGCGCCACCGATCCAGGAGCCGCTCCCGAGCCGCGCGAGCAACGCAGAGGCACCGACTACGCGTGGTCGAAGCAGTTCGCCGCCAAGCTGGAAGCAGAGCTCGGCGCCGACCCAGAGCCGCTGCGTGAAGCACGATTGCACTACGAGCTCGGTCGGCTGCTCGAAGCCCAGGGCAACGCGTCCGGCGCGGCCGAGCACCTGCATCGCGCCCACATCTTGAGACCCGAGCACGTACCGACGATGCGTGCAGCGCGCCGGGTCGCGCTCGGACGCAAGAAGTTTCAGGAGGCACTGCCGCTTTTCGACGCCGAAGCGCGTGTCACGTCGGACCCGAAGCGCAAGGCGCTCTTGCTCTACGAAAAGGGCCGTCTTCTCGAGGAGAAAATCGCGAAGAAGGGCGACGCGCGCTCCGCCTACGAAGCGGCGCTCGAGCTCGACCACGGAAACCCGACGATTTTCAAAGCGGTACAGCGAGCAGAAACCGCCGCCGCAGCCTGGAACGAGCTCGACAAGACCTTCGAAGCCCAAGCCAACGCCGTCGCCGCTGACCCGAAACACCGCGCAGCCGTCGTCACCGAGCGCGCGCGGCTGGTCGAGACGCGAAAAAACGACCCGCAAATGGCCGCCGAGCTCTTTCAGTCGGCGCTCGGGTTGGACGAGCACGCGCCGGGTGCCCTGCACGCGCTGAAGCGGCTCTTCTACGCGCACGGGCGCTGGAGCGACTTGATCGGCATTCTCGAGCTCGAGGCTCGACAAGCGACGGACCCCACGGTGCGCGCGATGGCCCTGTACCGGGTCGCACGCATTTCGGTCGATCGCGTCGGTTCGGTGGACCAAGGCCTCGGCGCGATGCAGCGCGCCGTTCAGGAAACCCCCGACGACCCGATGTTGCTCGAGGAGCTCGCGAGGCTGTGCGAGGTCAGCGAGAAATGGGCGGAGTTGGCCGGGATTCTCGAACGGCTCGTCGCGAGGACCGAAGCGGCGAATCAAAGGGTCGGACTGTTCCACCGCCTCGGGCTCCTCTTCGAAGAGAAGCTCGAGGAGCAAGACCGAGCTCTCGAGTGGTTCGGCCGCGCCCTCGAGGTCGATGCCGCTTACGCACCCGCACTGCAGGCCCTTGGCGCGCTCTACACGCGGCGCAAGCAGTGGGCACCGCTGCTCGCCATGCATCTCGGTGAGGCACGCGCCACCAAGAACACCAAGCGTCGAGCAGCCGCCTACGGCAGGGTCGCCGAGATCCAAGAGACCCAGCTCGGCGACACCGACGGCGCGATGAAGCAGCACGCGCGTGCCCTGGCCATCCTGCCGGGCTACGCCCCGTCATTCAAAGCGCTCGAGCGTCTCTATGCGGCGGCCGGTCATCATCGCGAGCTCATCGACCTCTACGAACGAGAGATCGAAGCCACGACGTCGAAGGACGCGCAGATCACGACCCTGTTCAAGATCGGCCGCATCCAAGAAGACTCGTTGAGCGATCCGTCTTTGGCGGTGGGCACGTTTCACCGCATCATCGAGCTCGACGGCGACCACCTCGGGGCGATCCACGCCGTCCAGCGGTCGGCGGAGCGTGCGCACCGGTGGAAAGATCTCATCGCCGCACTCGAGCTCGAAACTCGGAAAATCACCGACGCCGGCACGATCGTATCGCTCGTCCATCGTGCCGGTGAGATCTGCGAGCTCCACCTCGACGACGACGAAGGCGCGCTCTCGAGGTATCGCCGTGTGCTCGACCGAGATCCCAAATACGCACCGGCGCTGACCAGCATCGGTCGCCTCTACTTCAAAGCGGGCCGGTGGGAAGACCTACTCGAGACTTATCGCCTGGAGCTCGACATCCTCGAGCGTGGCCCCGAATCGGCAGCCCTCCTCTACAAGATGGGCGAGCTCAGCGAGGACCGACTCGGGCGCGACGACGATGCCATCGACTACTACCGCAAAGCGATCGACGTCGACCCATTCCACACCCCTTCTCTGCATGCGCTCGGACGCCTCCTGCACTCGAAAGAAAAGTGGGCCGAGCTCGTCAAGCTGCTCGAGCTCGAGCTCAGCAGCGTCAAAGATCCCGCGGCCCGCGCGCGCACGGCATTCCGAATGGGAGAGGCGTACGAAAACCGGCTCAAGGAGCCGGACAAGGCGTTGGCCGCCTACGAGCAGTCTCTAGGGGCCGTCTCCGACTTCAGACCAGCACGTGACGGACGCGCCCGCCTCCTCGCTCAGTCGCGGGATTACCGGACGCTCGCCGACGAGCTCGAACGAGAAGCGAGCACGGCTACCGACCCCGCCATCGTCATCGCCGCGCTGTTGCACCAAGGCGAGATCTGGCGAGACCAGCTCAAGGAACCGCGAAAAGCCATCCACTGCTTCGATGAAGTGCTCAAGCGGGACCAAAAGCATCTCGGTGCCTTGTTGGCGCTCGAAACCTTGTACGCCGAGGTCGGCGCTTGGGAGCCGCTTGGCCAGCTCTACTCGCTTCAGTCCCGCGTGCTCGGTGATCCGGGCGCACGAATCGCCGCGCTGCGCGAGCTCGCCCGGATGGAGGACAACCGCGACGGACGAAACCTCGAAACGCTAAAACAAGCCCACTTCGCCATTCTTCAATTGGCGCCTACCGATCCCATCGCTCTAGCCTCCCTCGAGCAAATCGCGATCGAGACCGGCGATGCGGATTTGCTCGCACACGTCGACGCCGCACTCGCCGGGTCCGTGGAAGATCCCATGCTGGCTTCGGCGCACCACACGCGACTCGCCGAAGCCCTCGAGGCACGCGGCGATGCGACGGCGCTCGATCGCCACCGGACCGCGTTGAGCACGGATCCCGAGAACCTCGCGGCGACCAGTGGCTTCACGCGACTGGCCAGAGTCTCCGGCGATGCCGCTCTTCTCGAAGAGGCTGCTGGCTTCGAGGCGAGGATCGGGCGTGACCGAGAAGCGGCGGCAGCGCTCCTCGTCGAAGCCGCATCCCTACGAGTCGCCGCTGGGGATTCCGGCGGCGCATCGAGCGCCCTCGAGCGGGCATTGGACCTCCACCCCGACGATCAGACGGCGGCCGAGCGCCTGCGATCGCTCCTGGTCGGAAGCCAGCAGTTCGACAAGCTGCTCGACGTCCTCGGTCGCGCGGCGAGGACGGCACGCCTACCGGACCGCCGCGCTGCACACTCGGTGGCGATGGCGGAGATCTTCGCGGACGAGAAGAACGACGTCTCGACGGCGATCACGACACTGAACCGCGTCGCCAACGAGCTTCCTGGGCACGCGCCGACGCTCACCAAGCTCGCCGAGCTGTATGCCCGCGATGGACACTGGTCCGAGGCAGTCGACCGCTTCGGACAGGTGTTGACGCTCTCGCCCTCCCCCGAGGTCTACGTCGGTGCCCATCTCAAGCTCGCCGAGATGCTCGACGAGCATCTCGGCGATCCGGCGCGGGCCATTTCGAGTCTCGAGGCCGTGCTGAAAGTCGACGCTAGCCACCGCGACGCGCTCAAGAGACTGCTCGGCATCCAGATCCGGCGCGGCGCGGAAAGGGAGGCGGCGGAAACTGCTGCGCGACTCGTCGGAGTTTCGGCAGATCCGAGCGAGCGCGCCGATGCGCTGACGCACCTGGCCAAGCTCGAACGCGCTTTGGGCCGCAAGGACCGCGCCGCGCAAGCCTACCGCGAAGCCGTCACCTTGGCGGGCCTCTCCGGCAGCGCGGGCCAGGAGTTCAAGGACCTCTTGGCCGAGCAGAAGCGGCAACGAGAGAACCCCGACTGGGCAGCGTACGTCGACGCGCTGAACGGTTACCTGGCCCAGCCGGCTTCTCGAGCGAGCGCGGCGGTGTTTCTCGAGCTGGCGCGCGTTCTCGACGACGAAATGTCAGTGAGCGACCGTGCGTTGGCCACGCTTCAGCAGGGCTTGAGCGCCATGCCCGAAAACAGCGAGCTCCGAATGGACCTGGCCGAGAGACTCAAGAAGGCGGGCCACCTACCCCAGGCCGCCGACGAGCTTCGACGGCTACTCGATGTCAGCGTGACCCGACCCGAAACCTGGCGCGACCTCGCGGCTTGTTTCACCGGACTCGGGCGCGAGGCCGAAGCCACCTTCGCGATGGCAGGCCTCGTGGCTCTCGGTGCGGCGAACGACCTCGAGCAAGCAACGGTTTCCGCTCGCCCGGTCCGACCCGCAGCAGCGGGTGCCGGTGCGTTCGACGCCGGCTCGATGCGACTCATCGAAGTCGCCGAGGAAGGCGACGACGCCGCAGCACGCTTGCTCGGCTCGCTCTCCGAAGGTCTCGGTAAAATCCATCCTGCAGAGTTCGAGCAGTACGGTCTCACGAGTCGCGACAAGATTTCGTCCCGCTCGGCCAACCCTCTCAGAACGCTGGCCGATCGCGTCGCGCAAGCGTTCGGCGTCACGGACTTCGACCTCTACGTGCACCGAGCGCACACCGGAAGTGTGGAAGTCGAGGTCACGAGCCCACCATCGATCCTGGTACCCGCCCAGGTGACCACTTACACCGAATCGCAACAGGTCTTTCTTCTCGCGCGCGTGCTCGCCAACGTCGCGCGAGGCGTGCAAGCCATCGACAAGCTTCAGCCTCCGGACGTCGAGCTGCTCCTCGCGGCAGCAGCGCGCAACGTCGACCCAGCGTTTGGTGCCGGTCTGGCGCATGAGGAATACCTCATGACGCACCAAAAGAAGGTGAACAAGAGCGTCGCCTGGCTGTCCCGCAAGTCCGTCGACGAAGCTGCGAGTGGCTATGTCGCGGTACCGAGGGTAGACGCGGCGGCATGGGCCGACCGCGTGAAGACGAGCGCCGCTCGTGCAGCCCTGCTCTTGAGCGACGACCTCCCCGGCTCGATCGACATCGTGCGCCGCACCGAGGGTGATCTCGCTGGACTCGAAGGTGCCGTGCTCGCCCAAGGCATGGCGCTCGTGAGCAATCTCATGCAGTTCTGGATCAGCGATACCGCCCTGACCTTGCGACGCCGCGTCGGGCTGATGTAGTCGCGCAATCGGGTGCGCCCACGGGCTACGCGCGCAACAAGTGCGCAAAGCAATTCGCAGTTGCTGGAACTTGCGCTCGAACCGAAATGCACGAATGCTTGACCGCCGTGGAGTCGAGCCAACCGCTCATCGGGGTCATCAGCAACCCCAACTCGCGAAAGAACAAGAAGCAGCCGCCTGGCCGCGTGGCAAGGCTTCGCTCGGTTCTCGGCGCGCTCGGAGAAGTGCACGAGACGGCCACGGTCGACGAAATCCGGCCAGCGCTTCGCCGCCTGATCAGCCAGGGCACCAAGTATCTCGTCTCCGACGGAGGGGACGGATCCATGCATTGGCTCCTCAACGAGACGCTCGCCTTGACGCGAGAGGGTGAGCTCTCGTCGAGCGAGATCCCGCGGACGGTGCCCACGAACGGTGGCACCGTGGATTTTCTGGCTCGCAAGGCCGGCATTCGCGGCGAAGGAATCAGCATTCTCCGGTCCCTCGCCAACGAGATCGCCGACGGCCGCGAAGCGCCGGTGATCGACCTCGACAGTCTCCAAATTCAGGGTGAAATGCGGACCGCGGATGGCACGAAGCCGTTCGAGAAGATCGGATTCGCCGTCGCCGCCGGGGGCATCGGTCAGCGGTTTTTCGACAAGTACTACGAGGTGCCCGACCGTGGGGCGCACACCATAGTGAGTGTGGTGGCCAAAGCCGCCGCATCGCATCTCGCCGGGCGGCTACCGCTGCCTTGGCCCGAGCGCGTCGTCGATTTTGGAAACGAGATGTTCAGCCCGACGCGCGCCCGGGTGACGATCGACGGGCGCGAGCATGCCAGCACGGCCCACGGCGCGATTCACGCCGGCGCTTTCGACGTCGAGCTCGGTGGGGTGTTCAAGGTGTTCCCCCTCGCTCGGGCCGACGGGCGGTTGCACTTTCAGGCCGGAGGCATCACGCCGCTCGAAATCATTCGTGCCATCCCCGATTTGTACCGAGGCGGCGCCATCAAGAGTCGCGACATGGTGGACGTGAGCGGCTCGGAGATGAGCATCGAAGCGCTCGGCGACGAACTCTTGTCACCAATCATCGACGGCGAGCCCTACCGAAACATCACCCGCATGACGATCCGACGCGGGCCGCGCATCAAAGTCGCTCGAGTACGCCACTCACGCCACTGATGCCGCGTGTGGCCGCTGTCGGCCACTTCACGCGATGAACTGAGCGGTGGCGAAGACATCGCGCACGAGCGGCTCGAAGTGCTCGAGCGGAAGCGTGTCGTAGTCGGGATCGAACGCCGCCTGATCCCATTCGTCGGCAAACCGTGCGGCGAGGTCGTAGTGTGGCTCGCCCCGGTACTTGTCTCGTGAGTTCGGATCCATCTTGAAGTGCTGGTAGTAGTGCTTGCCCTGGAAATCCTGGTGGACCTGGATCATCCAATACACTTCCTCGCGAACGTAGGGCTTGAGGATCTCCGCGGCGATCGCCGGGTGGTTCGGCACGGAGATAGCCTTTCCGACGTCGTGGCAGAGCGCGGCTACGACAATCTCCTTGTCCGCGCCAGCGCGCTCCGCCCGCGTGGCTGTCTGCAGGCCATGAGTGAGCTGGTCGACGGCGAAGCCATCGACGACGCTCTCGAGCGAGCGCAACATCTCGAGCACCCGTTCGGCCACCCGCGGTTGATTCTTTTCAGTCTCCCGACCGATGTGCCGCCATTGCTCCTTGGTGGACACATCCATGCTGGTGAACGACGTGCTCATGGTGGAACTCTGCCACAGGCGCGTGGATTCGCGCCACCTTCGGCGCGGAGGTCAGGCGAGGGCGCGGCCGAGTCCGAGCCCCAGGAACAGGCACAGAAACCCAACGACGTTCTGCAAAACGAGATTCGCGAGCAGCATTCCGATGCGAGAGTCCTGGGCGAACACCCCGAGGTCGAAGACGTAGGTCGAGAACGTCGTGAAGGCGCCCATGAAGCCGCCGAGAACGATGAGCCGCACGTCGGCGCTCGCGCGGAGCATGGGCTCGGTGAGCGACCAGACCAGTCCGAACAGGAAACAGCCCGCGATGTTGACCGTGACGGTGCCCCAGGGCAGTGCCCCGCCGGTCACGCGCGCGACGAACCCCGAAAGGGTCACGCGGGCGAGCGTGCCGAGAGCTCCGGCGGCTGCCACCAGGGCGAGCTTCTGCCACGTCGGCATCGGCGCGACCCTATCAAGAGGGGCCCGCGCCGGAAAAAAACGCGTCAGGGACGGACGACTTTGGTGCCCTTGGGGGGCTCGAAGGTGAACTCGCTCTTGCGAACCTTGACGTTCACTTTCGCCTTGTTGAAGTCGAAACGATTGATGTTCCGCTGGGCGTCGACGAGGGCGACGCGGCGAACGTGATAGGTGCGACGGTCGATGTAGAGCAGTACCCGGGTGTACGCCGGCGTGGCCTTTTTTGGCTTGGCCTCGATGATCCAACCCGCCTTCACCGTCTTGAACTTGCGGAGCTTGAACTCCTTCTTCAGCTTTCCGCCGCCGGTGAGAAACGCTAGCGCGGCGGGATACTGGCTCTTGTCCACGGACTGCACGACCATCTGCTTGTTGTCGCGCTCGTACACCTTGAGCGTCTTGCCGTTCGAAACGACGCGGTTGCCGTTCCCGTATCGCCAGCTCATCTTGCCCGGCTTGCGAAAGATGACGTTGCCTTCGCTGCGCTTGACCTTGTTGTACGCGCGGATCTTGTACTTCTGACGGAAGTCGGCTTTGTACGTCTTCGTCTTGTCGTAGAAGCCCTGCACCTTATCGATGATCTCGATGGCGCTCGGCCCCTCGTCCTTCGTTTGCGCGGTGGAGGCGGGAGCGACCAAGGCAAACGCACCGAGGAGCAGCGCTGCGAGGGCGTGGCGACGTGTCGGATGGCTTTTCATCATGGTCTTCAACGGGGTGGTTCCTACCTGCCTCATGGCGTCGGTCAATCAGACAGACGGCGGCTCACGCGCCTCGATTCAAAACCAAAACAGCTGCACTTCGTCAACATTTCTAGGGAATTTTCGGGACTTCGATGCGTTTAACAATCCCGGCCCGGGCGGCATTCCAGAGGTGGATCCCCGAGTCCCCTCGGGCGCTCCGGCGCGCTACTTCTTGGCGCCGGGCGGGCTCGTGCCGACAGCTAGCACGGTGTGCCGGCCAAGCGCTCGAGCTCGCCGAACGGATCTAGCACGGCCCGAACCACGCCGCGCCAGCTGCGACTACGGATCCTGTCCGCAGCGCTCCATCCCCAAAAACGCGCCTCCCCGAGCACGAGGCCAGAGAGCGGCGTGTACCAGAGGTCGAGACCGCTCGGTCGCACCGCGTTCGCCTCGAACCCGTACTCCCAAAGCGTGCTCCCCGCGGCCGTGAGAACCAGTGCTTCGAGAACGTTCTTCTTGCAGGTGCGCGCACGCAGGTAGAGTTCGCTCCCGAAAGCCGCGTGGCCGAGCACGTTGATGTGCCAAGCGTCCCCGTCCCACTCGAAGGCGTCCCGAGACGAGTCCCAGACCGGCGCCTTCGTCCATGCGTCGTGGTAGGAGCGACGGATCTGGGCACCGTCGGTATCGGCGAACGGATCGGGCCAAATGAGCGCCGCGCCAATGCGCATGCCGACCATGACACCCAGTCCGTGCACGACCGGGACCGCCCACGATTCTCGAGGGTGCGTATCGACCTGGCTCGGGCCATCGTCCGAGATCGGCGCGAGCTCGCGCGGTCCCACGGGCTCGGCCGACGCCACGCTGCTCCACGCGGCCACCAGGGCACTTCCCATCGATACACCGCGGAGCAAGATCACGTGGTCGCCCTTTTTCGTGAAGCTCGCGGGGCTGATGGCTTGGCGGCGCGCTTCTTGGCGGCGCTCTTCTTCGTGCCGGTTTGCTCGACGGCCCTGTTCTTGGTGCGGGTCTCTTTCGTGGCACGACTCTTGGCCGCGGCCTGCTTTCCTCGGCCTTTCGTCGGCGCGGCGACTGCGGGACGCGTCGCTTCGAGCTCTTCGAGCTCCTCGATGCTTTTCGGCCAATCGCTCTTGAGCAGTCGCGAAAGACTGCGGTCCGCGAGCAGCTTTCCCCCGGTCTGGCACCGCGGACAGTAGTTGAACTCGTTCGACGCCAAGCGAATGCGTTGAATTGCCGTGCGGCACACACGGCAAGGTTTCTTGTAGCGACCGTGTACCGCCATCTCATCGTGAAAGGCGGTGACCTTTTCTGGGAACCCGTCGCCCACTTCGTTGCGCAACCGGTCGGTCCACTGCTCGAGCACCGTGCGCGTCGACTCGAAGAGACGGCCGAGCTCATCGTCTCGAAGCTGCCGCGTTCTTTTCACGGGCGATAGCTGGGCATGGAAAAGGATTTCGTCCGAGTAGGCGTTGCCGACGCCGCTCAAGATCCGGGGATCGGTCATCGCGCGTTTGAGCGTTCGATTCTCTCGCTGAAGGGCCTCGGTGAACTGCGTGCGAGTGCTCTCGAGCGGCTCGACCCCGCCGCGCTCGAACGGCGCGAGCGCTTTTTCGCCCTTCACGACGAATATCGACGCCCGTTTCTTCGAAGCGGCTTCCGTAAACAACAACGAGCCCTCCGAAAAATCGAAAGCGGCGAGGCCGATCTTCCGTTGGATGACGACACCACGTTCGCGCCAACGCAGCCTCCCGGAGATCATCAGGTGAATGACGAGAAACAGCTCGGCTTCCAGCTCGAAGACGATGCGCTTGCCCATCCGACGAAACCCGGTCACACGCTTGGTTTCCGCCTCGCGAATGGGGGGATCGAAGGTGCGGAGCACGAAAGGGCTCGAGAGCCGGACCTTCTCGAGTCGTTTTCCGCCGACCAGGGCCTCGAGGCGCTCGATATACACGGTGATGTCGGGGAGCTCGGGCATTCGACAGGGGCGAAAGTATACGGTTTTTCCGCCACGCTCGTCCTGGAGGACCAGATCGGGGCCCCTTGCGGAACTCTTTTTGGTCACGAATTGTCTCGTCACAAGCACATGGACACAGATGGCGAAGCAGGACAGGACACGGTGAGGGGCGCGACCCAACTTTTAGCCGGGTCGGGATCGCTGAGACCGGACGCGCCGGCGGGCGCCGCAAGCCCGCCTTCGGCGGGGTCGCCCGGGGGCGAGGACGACGATATCGCGAGGGCGGTTCGCTCGGGTGACACGCGACAGGCCGTCGGTCTGTGCGCGCGTCGGCACGGCCATGCGCTCGGACGGTTGTGCATGGCGATGGTCGGTTCCCAAGCGGAGGCCGAAGACCTGACGCAAGAGACGCTGATCATCGCCCACGACTCGTTCGAGTCGTGGCGGAGCGAGGGCAGCGTGCGGTCGTGGCTCTTCGGCATCGCGCGTCGGCGCTGTGCGAGGCACCTCGAAAAGATGACGCGACGCGACTCTCGGCTGCGGCTCGTCTACGACGCCGCCAAGGACCCCGGAACCGAAGAAATAGTGCAGCTTCGGCAACACGCGGAGAAGGCACGGGCTGCCATATCGGAAATTCG
Source organism: Polyangiaceae bacterium (assembly GCA_029261965.1). Taxonomy (GTDB): domain Bacteria; phylum Myxococcota_A; class Polyangia; order Polyangiales; family Polyangiaceae; genus JAJDAH01. Next base: position 802 of record JAJDAH010000068.1, on the reverse strand, counting down.
CCCGAGCGAACGCGAGGCGCTGCTCTTGCGGTTCGAGGGCGAGCTCAGCTTCCGCGAAGTGGGAATCGCGTGCGGGATCGAGGAAGCCGCGGCGCGCAAACGCGTGTCGCGAGCCGTCGCCAAGCTGCGTGACGTGCTGCGGAACCAGGAGTAGAAATGTCCAACGAGCATTCAAACCAGTGCGACGAGGTCGAGAACAGAATCGCGGAGGTGCTTGATGGCACGGCCCCCGAGAGCCTCTACGACCACATCGCCGACTGCGACCGATGCCGGGATCTGAGGCACGACACCGAGCGTGCGGCGGACGTCGTGAAAGACTCCGCGGCCGACTACATCGCACCTGACGACATCGAAGCGCGAGTGCTCTCCGCCCTCGACGCGCGCGAAAGCGGAACGGAACCGGCGGAGAGCCGAGCCCCGACGATGCTCGACTCTCGAGCGGGAATCGAACGAACGCTGCCGAGCATCGACGCCGGCGCGAGCGAACCCGGGGAGGACTCGTCGGCGCCGGACTTAGAGCCCGAGCCGCCACCGGACCCAGCGCCGGAGCCCCAGCGCATCAGCTATCCGGAAGAACCGCCAGAGTCCGGTGACGAGGAGGACACGGTCAGCTCCCGGGGCGGCGACCAAGATGCGGCCTCCCCCACCGCGCCCGGAGCCGCGAGCGCACGAACGCTTCCAAGCGGGCGGACGGTCACCCGAGGCGCGGATCGCTCCGCCGCTCGGTCGAAACCATCCGGCGGACCGCGACGACTGCTCGTCGGCCTCGGCCTCACGGGTCTGGCTGCCGCGGCTGCCGCAG
>JAJDAH010000067.1 GCA_029261965.1 Polyangiaceae bacterium | reverse complement strand
CATTCGACCGAACGGGTTCAAGGCGCAGGTCGTCTGCGTCAGCCGCGACGCTGCGGTGACCTACAAGGAAACCCTCGATAAGCTGCACGCGCCGCAGTCGGCGGTGGTGTTTTCGGGCTCGAACAAGGACGAAGATCGCCTGGTTCGGCACCACACGAGCGTCGAGGATCGGAAGGAAACCGTGAAGCGTTTCCTCAATCCCCAGGACCCGCTGAGCATTCTCGTGGTGTGCGACATGCTGCTCACCGGATTCGACGCGCCCATCGAGCAGGTCATGTACCTGGACTCGCCGCTAAAGGAGCACACGCTGCTCCAGGCGATTGCACGGGTGAACCGCACCGCAGACAAGAAGGACTACGGCCTCGTGGTCGACTACTGGGGCGTGTCCGAGGCGCTTCAGGAGGCGCTGGCTGTGTTCAGTCCGAGCGACGTGAAGGGCGCGATGGAGCCCAAGATCGACGAGTTGCCGCGCCTCCAGACTCGCCATGCCGCCGCGCTGCGGTTCTTCGCCAGAGTAAAGGAGAAGAACGACCTCGACGCCTGCGTGGTGGTGTTGGAACCCGAAGACGTGCGGTCGGAGTTTCAGACCGCGTTTCGTCGGTTCTCGCAGAGCATGGACATGATGCTGCCGGACCCGAAGGCGATGGAGTACGCGGACGATCTCCGCTGGCTCGGGAAGGTTCGCCAGGCGGCCAGGGCTCGGTTCCGAGATGACGCGCTCGACATCGGCGACTGCGGCGACAAAGTGCGCGCGCTGATTGAGGAGGCCGTCGTCGCAGAAGGGGTGCAGATCCTCGTCAAGCAGGTGTCCCTGTTCTCCGGCGAGTTCCAAGAGAAGCTCGACGCACTCAAACGCCCCGAAGCGAAGGCCAGCGAGATGGAGCACGCCATCCGCAAGGAGATCCACGTCAAGATCGACGAGAACCCGGCCTACTTCAAATCACTCCGCGAGAGGCTGGAGCAGATCATCGAGGACCGTAAGGCCCACCGCATCGACGCCGCGAAGCAGCTCGAACTGTTCCAAGCGTTGGTGGACGAGCTGCGCGGGCACGAGCAAGCTGCCGACGCGGTGGGGCTAAGCGAGACTGGGTTCGCCATCTACGGCCTGCTCGCGGGCGGTCCGGTGCTGAAGGTCGCCGAGCCGAAAGCCAAGTACGACGAGTCCAAGAAGGACCTGGCCGAGATCATCGAGGACATCGTTACGCCGATGACCGAGATCGTGGACTGGACGCAAAAGGACGATGTGCAGCGCGAGATGCGCAGGCTCGTCAAGCGGCAGCTCAAGGCAGCGAAGTACCCCGCCGCCGAAGTCGAGGGCGTCACCGCGAGCCTCATCGACCTGATGCGGGTGCGGAGGGGCAAGTGAACGGCGTCGAGCATTCGGCCGTGCAGTTCGGCGGGACATGCATCCCCTTCGTCGTTAGGCGGGGCCGCCGCCAAAAGACGGTGGCTATCGCCATCGACCCCCGCGACGGCGTCTTGCTTCGTGCGCCGGTCGACACACCCATGGAAAAGCTCGACAGCATCGTCCACCGGAAGGCCCGATGGATCGTTGATCGACTGAAACGGACCAGCGACCTCCCGCCGCCCTTGCACGAGCGGGAGTTTGTCAGCGGGGAGACGTTCCTATATCTCGGTCGACAGTACCGTCTTCGCGTGCGACGCGGGAAGAGCGGTGTGCGGCTCGAACGCGGGCTCTTGATTGCTTCGGTTGCGGATCGAGAGGCGGTTCGGCCAGCGCTGGTCGACTGGTATCGGGCGCACGCCGGGAAGCGCCTGCCCGCTCACGTCGGCGAATGGGCTCCGAAGATCGGCGTCCGCGCCCCCGAAGTGCTCGTCCGGGATCAACGCAAACGATGGGCCTCGTGCGACGGCGACGGCGTGCTGCGGTTCAACTGGCGCATCGTTCAGGCGCCCCGGCGACTCGTGGAGTACGTCGTCGCGCACGAACTGGTTCACTTGGTTCATCATGACCACACCCGCGCGTTCTGGACGCGCCTCGGGCGGGCGATGCCGGACTACGACGAGCGCCGAGCGGACTTGCGGAAGATCGGGCGGGAGATCGTTTGGTAGTCGGCTGTGCGGAGTCGTTGAAGTGAAAGGTCTCAACGCTTCTTGCGAGCCTACTCGGCGCCTGCAGCCTCACCGCGAGGCACCAAACGTTTCCGGCATCTGGTCCCGATGACCAGGTTCTTCCGCTCATTCGGAACCACGGCGTCGGAGCGCGCGCTTCATCGACTCTGTACGGAGACTTTCCTGAGCCTGTGGAGCTACGCGAACGTTTACCGCGATCAGGGGAGACCGAAGCAAGGAGCGGATGGCAAGGAGCTATGCGATCTGCTTGTCGTCTTCGGGCGCCACGTCCTGATTTTTTCGGACAAGTCGTGCGGCTTCCCTGACTCGGGGGATAGCGCCCGAGATTGGAGCCGCTGGTACAAACGCGCCATTGCACGCTCCGCCAAGCAAGTGTTTGGCGCTGAACGATGGATTCTGCATCACCCTGATCGCGTCTACCTCGACCCGGCCTGCGGCATTCCGATGCCGATCGCGATACCTGCCAATGCCCGCGTGCATCGCATTGTGGTCGCTACCGGGGCGCGCGAACGACACGCACGAGGAGCCGGTGGCTCCGGTAGCCTGATGCTCAATCCGGCCATCGTGGGCAGTCAGCACACGGAACCTACAGCCACGCCGTTCACGATTGGGTGGGTCGACGGCGACAAGCGCTACGTCCATGTCTTCGACGAGCTGACGATATTCACATTGCTCAAACAGTTGGACACGGTGACAGACCTCGTCGCGTACCTCGAACGCAAAGAAGAGTTACTCAACGCTGGCGGACTCGCCTTTGCGCCAAACGAGACCTGCCTTCTCGCCATGTACCTCGCAACTCTGGACTCCAACGAACGACACACGTTTCCAGAGGGCGCAGTCGAAGGAAAGTCTAAGCTGATAATCGACCCGCAAGCATGGAATGATCTCGTGGCTCTGCCGAACTACCGTCGGAAGCGCGAGGCGGACGAACCTAGCTACATCTGGGACAGCTTCATCGAGTACTGGACCTCTCACCTCATGGATGGCGACCTTCTCGGTGATGTTTCGCAGATCGAATTGGCGCTTCGTGAAATGGCGAGCGAGCCGCGGGTCCTCCGCCGGGCTCTCGGTCAGGGGATTCTGAGCGTTCGATCCATGGTCGCCCAAAGTGGAAAGAACTTTGGGGCGCGGACGATTGCAACGAGCCCCGAAAAGAAGAAGGTCTACGCTCTTCTCGCTGTCCATGATAACGGGGAAGACGACTACGCCCGGTACCGCGAGTACAGGCAGTTGGTTCTCCAGGCATACCTTCACATAACGAAGAGCCGACTTCCCCCAGCAGAAAAGATCATCGGTCTGGCATTCGAGCCGGAGGGGTCTGCCGGTGGCTCAGAAGATTTGATCTACTTCGAGCCGCCCTCTCCCTGGACCTCTGAGGACGATGAGCGCGCTCGCGATTTCGCTGAAAATCTCGGGTTCGATGCGAGTCCGAGCATGCGCCACTTCCGAGATTGGGAGTTTCCTCGGCGCCTAGCGCAGTCGCCGGAAGAGCAGAGGAAGACGCGCAACCGTCGCAAGCGAGAACGGAAGGCGCGAAAAGGCAGGCGGTGACAACGACGCAAATGAACGCGGCCGGGCGAGGGTTACCCCCCGATCCTCGGCTCGTGCCGCCTCGCCGACGTCAACACGGCAGGTTCTCGCCATTCTCCATCCTCCCGCAGGACCAACGCCATCGCGATTCCCGGGTCCCGTCGGCTTGTCGAACTCGACGAGTTCAGCGAGACTCTTCTCTGATCCGTGGCAAAGCGGCGCGCAGAAAAACGGCCGGCCCGTGTTGACCGACTGACGGCGACAGCACACCACGAGGCAGGACATGCCGTCGCCGCGTACATCGCAAAGCGTCGATTCAAGCACGTCTCCATCGAGGCCATCGACGACGACCTCGGGCACGTGCTCTATGAGGCTTGGTCGAAGGATTTTCGACCTGATAGTGAAGTTGGGTTCCGTGAGCAGCGGCGCATCGAGGGCGCGGTGTTCACGGCGTATGCTGGGCACGCGGCAGAAGCGATTTTCACCGGCCGTGAGAGCTGGAGCGGTTCAAGCACCGATCGGGACAACGCATTTCAGCTCGCGAGCTACGCAACGGGGAGTGAAGAGGAGCGGGACGCCTATCTGAAGCTCATGTGGATTCGCGCGCGCCAGCGACTCCGCAAGCCAAGCAACTGGCGCGCTGTGGAGGCGCTGGCGAACGCACTCCTGCGCGATCGTCGCGTCGGCTATCGCAGAGCCCGGGAAATCATCCGTGAGGCGATCCGAGGAGAGTGGCGCATGTTCGTAGAGTCGATGCCCTAGGCGCCGAATTCACTTCCCGACCTCGTACCCCAGTTCCCGAAGCACCTCGGCAACGTCTACCGGGTTCTCCCGGCGCGTCGCATCGAGCAGACGCAGACGAGGATTCTTGTCGTCGAGCACGAGGAGGTCAGCAGGTTCGACCCCCATTCGCTTGGCGATCACGAAGAGCGCGGCCAACGAGGGCAGCCGCTTCCCTGACTCGATCTGCGAGAGGTACGCCTTGGAAAAGTCGCAGCTCCACGCAAGCTTTTCCTGCGTCAGGTCGCCCTCTTCCCTGAGCTTTTGGATGCGGGTGCCCAGGCGGCGAGCCAGTGTTTTCGTGCCTGGACGCCTCGGCATGGCCCGAAGCTAGCGAGACGACTGGATGGGCTAGTTAACACGGTGTTAACCTGGCCCAGTGTTCGACTCGGTCACCGAAGCCGTCGATCCCGCGCTTCTTCGGGCGCAGCACCGCGTCGGTCAAACCCTCCTCGGGAAGTGGCACCTCGATGTCCTTCTCGGCGTCGGGGGCATGGCAGCCGTCTACGCTGCGACCCACCGAAACGAGTCTCGGGCGGCGATCAAGATCCTCCACCCCGAGCTGACGCTCAACGCCGAAGTCCGTCGTCGGTTTCTTCGCGAAGGCCGTGCGGCGAATCGGATTGCACACCCGGGCGTCGTCAAGGTCATCGATGAGGACCAGACCGCGGAGGGGGAGGTCTTCCTGATCATGGAGCTGCTCGACGGTGAGAGCCTCGAAGCGCGCGCAGCTCGCTACGGTCGTGAGTTCCCGGTGGACGAAGTGCTCTCGATTGCCGACCACGTGCTCGACGTACTCGCGGTCGCGCACGAGAAGGGCGTCCTGCACCGCGATTTGAAGCCCGAGAACATCTTTCTGACCCGCGAGGGCCAACTCAAGGTCCTCGACTTCGGCATCGCTCGCCTGCGTGAGCTATCGGGCGCGAGTCACGCAACACGAACGGGAACGAGCATGGGCACACCCGCGTACATGGCCCCCGAGCAAGCTCGGGGACTCTGGGACGAGGTCGACGCCCGAAGCGATCTCTGGGCGCTCGGCGCGACGATGTTCTCGCTACTTGCCGCGCAACCCGTCCACGATGGCCGGACGGTAAATGAGGTCTTAGTCGCGGCCTGCACCAGTGAAGCGCGGTCGCTTGCTTCAGTTGCGACCAGGGTACCGAAACCTGTCAGCGCCGTCGTCGATCGGGCACTCGCTTTCAGCCGAGACTCGCGATGGTCTGACGCTCGGGCAATGCAGGACGCGGTCCGCCGCGCCTATGAGGAGATCCACACGTCGCCAATTTCCTCGGCGCCGAAGCTGACGGTGCCGCCGTCCGTCAGGGACAAGACGCTGCCGAGCGCGGATCTCAGCGTGGCGGTGTCGGCGGGTGTGACTGAGCAACCCGTCGTCAACGGCCTCACGGGCAAGTCACTCTTGAACACCATCACGAGTCACCCGCGCGTGGCGTTTGCAAGTGCGGGCGCTGTCGGGGTCGTCGTCGTCATTTCGGTGGCGGCAATCGGGTTCGGCGGCGGCGAAGAATCGGAGCCCGCTACGAGTGCAAGCGCGGCGCAGCCTTCTTCGGCCACGACAGAGGCGCCCTCGAACGCAACCCCGACTGGCAACGAGCCGAAGGCAGACGCATCGACTGCCGACGACGACCCCGTTTCGGTGGATGACCTACCCCCTGTCGAGGCGGAGCCAAAGCCGGCGGTCAAGCGGCCAGCACCACCTCCACCGCCAGCACCCGTGCCCGCTCGACCCAATCCGTACCTGTCCAGAAAGCCAGCTGCGCCGACGAGCAAGCCCCCGACAAGACCAGCCCCAGGTCCGTCGCCGAAGCCGGCATCGGGTCTTCCTGACGAACGGAAGTGGTGATGAACCGCGCAACCATCCTGCTCACTCTCGTTGCCACGTTGATGGCGGAGCCTGCGCAGGCACAGGGTACAGACGCAGAGAAGCTATACCGCGAGGCGCGCGCGCTGATGGACCGGGGTGACTACGCGAAGGCGTGCCCCAAGCTCATCGAGAGCCAGCGACTGGAGCCCGCGGGAGGGACGCTTGCTCACCTGGCTGAGTGTCATGAGAAGAGCGGCAAACTGGTCGAGGCTCTGACCAGCTGGCGCGAGTTGCTCGGGCAGTTGTCACCAAAGCACGAGCGCGTCGCCCTTGTTCGTGAAAAGCTCAAAGGGCTCGAACCCCGAGTACCGAAGCTCACGATCAAGTTGCCCGTGGGAGTGCGCGGCGCGACCGTGATGCTCGACGGCGCGAAGGTGCGGAAGCGCAAGCTCGGTTCACCCATTGAGGTGAACCCCGGCGAGCACGTGGTCATGGTTCGAGCGCGCGATGGCGCGAACCGCGAGTATTCCGTCGAGCTGGGCGAAGGCGAGAAGTACGTGCTCGAAGTCGAGATCGCGCCTCGCGACCGTGGTTCGACACCCAAGCCCGGAGCGCCACGCGACGAAGCGCCCGTCGAGTCGGAGACGAACCCGAGGCGGACTTGGGGCTTCGTTTCGATCGGCATCGGTGCGGCGGCACTGACCGGCTTCGGAATCACGGAGCTGGTCCTCCTCGGGAAGTGCGATTCCGACAGGACCTGCCCTGGCTTCAATCCCAATCCCGCCCAGCACGCGAGCCTGGCTCTCTTCGTTGTCGGTGCGGTCGGCGTCGGCGTCGGCACGGTCCTCGTTGTCACCGGCAAGGAACGCTCACCGGAGCACGCGACGGTCGTGCGGCCGATGGTCGGGCGCCGGATGGGTGCGCTCTCAGTCACGAGGAGATTCTGACGATGGCACCGTTGAAAACTTGCGGGTTGGGCGTTCTAGCTCTCTTCACCGGCTGCGGGTTGGCGCAGCAATACGATGCGGCGGACAGCGGCCCTGGATCGACTGGGCAGGGTGGAAGCGCGGGCGCTGCGGTCGGCGGTCAAGGAGGCGCAGGCACGGGAGGGACCGGAGCAGTCGGAGGTGGATCGGGAACTGGTGGACTCGCTGGGGGCGGCGGCAGTGTAGGCGGGGGCGGCGGCAATGCAACCG
>JAJDAH010000066.1 GCA_029261965.1 Polyangiaceae bacterium | reverse complement strand
GTGATTCACCGCGACATCAAACCGGCAAACATCATGCTCGGTCGCTTCGGCGAAGTTCATTTGCTCGACTGGGGCATCGCCAAAGTGCTCGACGCCCCTCCGGTGGATACCACCGCCGATGACGGCGCGCCCCTCGGAGCGGACGCCCTGGGTCAGTCTCAAATCGATCCGGGATCTGACGTGATGTTGACCGCTCAAGGTGAGTACGTAGGCACGGCCGTCTACATGCCACCCGAGCAGGTCCGAGGGCGACAGTCCGAGGTCGATGCGCGGGCCGACGTGTTTTCGCTCGGCGCGACACTCTACGAGATACTGACTCGGGATCGGTTCCGCGACGGACAGAACTCGATGGAAATCCTGGCGCTCGCCGCAGAATGCCCCGAGCGGCGACCGTCCGACGTGGCCTCCGACGTGCCGCCAGAGCTCGATGAAATCTGCGTTCGAGCGACCGCAGCCGATCCCGCCAAACGGTTCCAGTCCGCTAGCGAGCTCGCCGAGGCCGTCGAGAGCTACCTGGCCGGCGATCGAGACCGAGATCTTCGCCGCTCGCTCGCCGCCGAGCACGTCAAGACCGTGCGCCGTCGTCTGCAGCAGGATGATTCTCGAGAGGGTGGTCAAGTCGAAACGATGCGCGAAGTCGTCAGAGCCATGGCGCTCGACCCGGAGAGCCACGAGGCGCAGAAGCTACTGGTGGAGCTCGTCGTCGAAGGTGGGGAGATGCCACCGGAGGCCGCGGCCGAATACCGAGCGGAGGAGAGACGCGTTTTCCGCAAGAACGCCCGTCTCGGAGCGTTCGGGTACTCCACGCTTCTCGCCGGCTGGCCCTTCGCCCTAGCCGTGGGGATTCGCGACTGGTGGGCAATTTCGATAATCACCGTGCTGTGCCTGCTGTGCATCGCGCAGGCGTATCGGATGGGGCAAAGCTACGAACGCCGCATCTTGGAGACGAGCATCCTTGGTCTGCTGACCGCCGCGTTGCTCGTCGTCGCCAGCGCCTGGGCGGGACCATTCGTGATCGTCCCGACCTTGGCTTCCGCCGCAGTCGCTTTGCACGCCACCGGGACGACGAAGAGCGAGCGCCGAGTGTACGCCGCATTCGTCACTACCGGTGTGCTCCTCCCCTTCGGGCTCGAATACCTCGCGCTGTATCCGCCGGCGTGGACCTTCGAAGCCGGGCAGCTCATCCTCCACCCTCGCGCGCTCAACCTCCCGGAACAGGGCACGATCATCGCGTTTGCCTGGGTCGCGCTTTCTTTCGCCGCTCTACCCGCATTTTTCATCGGCATGGGGCGGGATTCGCTGAAGAAGGCCGAGCGCAAGTTGTTTCTTCAGGCCTGGAACCTGCGGCAACTATTCGCCACCGAAACGCAAGCCACAAGAGACTGACAGCGAGCCTCGCTCACACCGTTGTGGCGACCACCCGAACCGTGGCGCCGTCCGCGTGAACCACATGACGCCAGGTTGATCGAAGGTCGAAGGCTCTCTCGCTTTATTGCGACTCTCGCCACCCGGCACTAGCATTGACCGGGAATGAAGTGGCCTCGGCGTTCAGCCCTCACGGGGATCTTGCTGAGCGCAGGCATCGGGGCGTGCGGTGCCGACGAGCGCTTCTTGTCCGGCAGTGGGGACGGCGGCGCGTTCGTCGGCAGCTCATCCGGCGGCGTCGGAACGGACTCGGCGATCGGCGGAAATGGCAACCAAGCTGGCATCGGCCAAGGCGGAGCTGCCGGCAGCGCCGTCGACTCCGGCGCCGACGCGCGGACTGACGGCGGCCCAGACGCCGCGACCGACGCCGGTGACAGCGCGAGCCCCGACGGCGCCGGGCTTTTGGGGAGCTGCGAGCAGCCCCTCACCGGTGTGGGGCTCGTGAGTGGCGATACCTCGGCGATGCCGAACGACTTGGATCCGACTTGTGCGTCCCCCCAGGGAAGCGGCAACGAGATCGTCTACGAAATCACGGCCACCGAGAACGGACGAATCGAGCTTGCTCTGCAAAGCAGCCCCGATCTCGGCGTCTCCGTCCGGCGAGACTGTCGCGACGCCACGAGCGAGATCGGCTGCGCCGACACCCGCATCGGCGGGGAGGTGCTGAGCACGCCGGTCAGCTCGGGTCAGACGGTTTTTGTCGTCGTCGACGGCTTTAGCAGCACCCAATCTGGCGCGTATACTCTCGACGTGACAGTAAAAACCGCGATGTGCGGCGACGATGCCCTCGACGGTGGCGAGGAATGCGACGATGGCGGCATCGACCCCGGCGACGGTTGCAGCGGCAGTTGCGCCGTCGAGGCGTGCACGACCCCTCGGGTGCTGACGGACACCATCAACGGGGATACGACGAGCAGCCCCTCGGTGATGCACACGAGTTGTGCGAACTCGCTGAGCGGACCGGAGGACGTCTACCAGTTCATCGCTCCGACGAGCGGCAACTACCAGTTCATCGTGACGCCGGCTGGGGATACCGACTTCGTACTCGCCGTGCGCCCCGCATGCGCCGATGCGGCGTTGGAAGAATGCGCGGACGCCGGGTTCGACGCGGATCCAGAAACCCGAGACGTGTCACTGACGGCCAACGAATCGGTTTTTGTCATCGTGGAAGGTTGGGGAGTTCCCGACGCCGGCGCCTACACGCTCCAAGTGAGCTCGAGTGGCTGACCGCGCCGCTCTTTTGGCCGGCGGTGTGCTTCTGAGTGCGCTCGCGTGCTCGTCGGAGGCACCGCGGGACATCGTCGAGCCGTCGGCCGCCGCGCGCGCTGATTCCCCGGCGACCCCGCCGGCGCGCGCCCCGACGCAACTGCCGCAGTTCGACTTTCTTTCGACGCCGGGTCCAGAGCTCGTCCTGACCAAGCTCGCGGAATTCACTCCGGAGGATCTGCCCGACCTGAGCCTGGGCACTCCGACCCCCCACCCCATTCTGGCGCCCTCGGACATCGAGTTTTTCCCGAACGACTCGGGCGACGCGCTTCTGGTTCTCAGCACCGGGCTCATCGTTTGGCTCGACCGAAACATGTCGGTGGTCTCGAGCTTTCCCGTCCCATCGTCGAGCAGCCTGAGCAAGCTCGGACCCGGCGACACCTTCCGAGACAACGAAGGCGTCCTCGGGCTGACATTCCATCCGGACTTCGCCGAGAACGGGTACTTCTATCTACACATCGTCAGCGAGCCACGTGGCGGCGTCGACATCTGGCGACTGCGCTGGAAGCCCCATTTGGTCGATTCCCTTTGGGACAGCGCCAAGCTCATCTTCCGCAACGACAAACCGCAAATCGCCACGAATCCGGATTTTCTGTTCAACCACAACGGTGGCAACCCATCCTTCGGCCCTGACGGCAAGCTTTATGTCGCCATGGGGGACGGGGCGATTGGCGGCGGACTCCCGTGGAGTGAAAACCAGTCGCCCAAGCTCAACAGTTTTTGGGGAAAGCTGGTGCGAATCGATCCCGAAGGGATCGACGCCCCCGAAATCGTGGCCAAGGGACTGCGCAACCCCTTCACGCACACTTGGCGCGGCGACGAGGTGTTCTGGGGAGACGTCGGCGCAACGGACGGCGACCACTGGGAGGAAATCAACCGCATCGTCGTCGATCCCGCAACGCCGAGCACCGTGCCGGACTACGGTTGGCCGGCAGCTCCGGGCCCGTGTTGGGACGCCTCGCTCGCGTGGACTGGGGTTCCTCTCGATTGCTCGCAGTACGTCGAGCCGCTTCATGGCTACCGCAAGGACGACTCGACCTATCTCGACGAAGATCCCGAAACCGGAGTTCCTGCCCCCGGGACCGTCAATCGCTCGGCGATCATTCTCGGACCGGCGTATTCGGGTGGTGCCTACGATGGCTACTTCGACGACGTCGTGCTCTACGGGGACCTGATCCAGGGTTGGATCCGCGGCATCTTGTTCAACGAGGAAGGCACCCCGATCGCCGATCGCCACGTCGTGCACCACGGCAAGTGGATTACGGGGTTCACCATCGGTCCCGACGACAAGATCTACATGCTCGGTGGCTTCGTCGAATCGTCGGCGATTTTTCGCATCGACGTCGTCGAACCACCTGCCGAGTAGGGCACTTTCGTGAATCCGAGATTCCGGGGGCGAGCAAAGGCCCTACTCGCGTTCTCCGCGCTCGCAGCGCTCCTCACCAGAGCCCCGAGCATGCTCCGTGGCAACTCGGCCCCCCTAACCGTCTCCCCCTCGAGGCTCACGGCCGAGGACATCGGTCACAAACTCCGAGTGTTTGCGGCCCCCGGCGATTTCAAGCTCGAAAACGAGCTCGCCACGGCCGTCGTCCGCAAGAAGGACGGCTGGCTCACCGAGCTGTGGTCCAACCGCGCGACGCTGCCCACGGCCAAGCAGCTCGGTGTCACCACCGACATCGATGCCCTTTGGCGCTTCTTTCCGATGGTGCAGCTCGGCAAGCGCACCTTTCCGGTGGTCGCGAGTCGAGTCGCCATGGTGCCGGACGGCATCGAGACCGACGGCACCGCGGACACCGGCTCATCGGTGTATCGCGCCGTCACGACCTACAAGATGGACCGAAGACGAGCGCGGGTGGAGATCATCTCGCGCTTCTCCGTCGTGGGTGGGAAAGCCAGCGGCGGCATCAAGCTCGGCGACTCCGTCAAATGGGGCAACGTCAGCTATTGGGTGGGTGGCTTGCCCCGCCCGCCCATGAAATTTCAGGGACGGACCAAGTGGGTCGGGCGTCGGGGCGCCGGCGGCGATTTGGTGCTTCGCCCAATCGACAGGCCCATGTGGGTCAAGTACAGCGCGAGAATCCAGGGCTTTCAGGGGACGATCGACGCCGTCTATCACAAGGGCGGCATCCCCAAGGGCGGCAGCGTCGAGGTACGCCGCCAGTTGGCCTTCGAGCCGCTTCCGACCCCGCCACCGGCCGAGCCCAAGACCACCGGAACTGTCGAGCTGAGAATCGTCGACGAGAACGGGCGTGGGATCCCGGCGAAGATTCGAGTCGACCGTCCCGGCAGCAAGAGACCGCTGTTCGAAGCCGACGGCGATCTCTACGGAGCGGATCGCTTCATGTGGACGGGGAACGGAAACCTGAGCCGCGATCTGGCCGTAGGGCGCTACCAGTTTTTCGTCACCAGCGGCATCGAACGCGATGCCCACCGACAGTCGATCGAGGTAAAGAAAAACCGCGTGACGCGTGTCGACGCCAAGCTTCCCCGGGTGGTCCCGACGCCAGGATGGATCGCGGCGGACCTGCACCTTCACCAGGCCCCGAGCGTCGACGCCGACATTTCGATACTCGAACGCATCGTCTCCGTCGCCGCCGAGGGCGTCGAATTCGCGGTGGCCACCGACCACTACGTGACGACGGATCTCGCACCGGAAGTCGAATGGTTGCGCAAGCGCGGTGCGCTGACCGTGCCGCTACAAACGATGGTCGGCTCCGAAGTCAGCACAGTCGGAAATCGATTCGGGCACTTCAACGTCTTCCCGTTGGCCACTGGAAAAAACATCGTCTACGAGGACACGACAGTCGACGAGCTCTTCCGAGACGCACGAAAACAGTCTCCGGGTGGGGTGCTCCAGGTCAACCACCCGAGAATGGCCCCCGCAATTTCCTATTGGTCCTACTACGGCATCGACGACAACGACGGCTCGATGGCTCGCAAGGGCTACAACCCCGCGTTCGACACCGTCGAGGTCTACAACGGGGATGAAGCGCGCGACTTGAAGATGGTGCAACGGGTGCTGCTCGACTGGATCCACCAACTCGGTCGAGGGCATCGCTACGCCGCGACGGGCAGCAGCGACTCGCACAAGCTCGCGTTTCTCGACCCGGGACTGCCGCGCACGATGATCCGGCACGGGGCCGGAAAGAGCGACGATACCGACGTGGCGGCGCCCGCCGGCAGGATCATCGACGCCATCAAGGCCGGGCGCTCGTTCGTGACGAGCGGACCGATGATCGAAGCCACCATCGCCGGCAAGGGGCCGGGAGAGACCGCTACCGGCGTGGGCCGAAAACCCGAGCTGCGGGTCGTGGTGCGCGCCGCGCCGTGGATCGACGTCACCAGCTTGAAGGTCCTCGTCGGCGGGAACGCCAAACAGGTCGAGTGGGTCAAGATCTCACGAAGCAAGAAGGTCCTGCGCCTCGACAAGACGCTGAGAGTGCCCATCGAAAAAGCGACCTTCGTCATCGTCACCGTGAGCGGTCAGCGCGGGCTACCCAATACCTCGCGCGACTTCATGCAGCCGTTTGCGTTCACCAACCCGATTTGGGTGACTCCTTAGATCACGGACCGTAGGAAACGTCGAAGCAGCCGAATTCGTCGCTGGGGATTCGGGTCAGTTGCGGCAGCGGTTGTTGCCCGTGTTGCACGTGGTCTCGCAGTGCGTGTCGTTCTGGCAGGGATCACCCTGGACCCCCGCGGTGCACACCTGCGGCGTGTCGACCGGGCAGTGGCCCGCAGCGCAATCGGCATTGTTCGCGCAAAGCTGACCGACAGCGCCCGAGGAGCATAAGCCATTGCCCGGCGTTGGCTCGTAGCAGTGAGTCGACGCGCACTCGGTATCGTCGTCGCAGGTCGACCCGACTGCCCCGTCGGTGCAAGCCCCGGCACCGCAGACGAGACCGACGCAGTGAGTGTCCAGCGTGCAGGGCGAGCCCAGAGTGCCATCTCGACAGATGTTCGAAACGCAAATCGCCGATTCGCAGTCGGCACCGTTGGTGCAACCCACGCCCGTGGCGCCGCTCGTGCACATGTTCATGAAACAATGTCCGAGCTCGCACGCGGCGTCGCCAGTGCAAGCGTCCCCAATGCTTCCGGCGCAGAACCCCCCGATGCAGTTCGGTATGGCGCAATCACCGACACCGTTGCACGCCGACCCTATCGCACCGTCCACGCACAGATTCCCGACGCAGATGTTGCTGAGGCAATGCGAATCGCTGGTGCACGCATTGCCTAGGGCTCCCGTGGCGCAGACGCTCATGAAGCAGATGGTCGATGCGCACTCCACACCCGTCGCACAGGCTTCCCCGATGGCCTTGCCGCTGCCGACGCAGGTGTCGGACACCGGATCACACGTCCCGACGGCGCAATCCGCCGGGTCGTCACAGTCGCTGCCGAGAGCTCCGTCGGTGCACCGCGAGCGACCGCAGAACGTCGACGCGCAATCCGAGCCCTGGCTGCAAGTCGTGCCAATCGAGCCGTCGGAGCACTCGCCGACGAAACATTGGGCAGTTCCATTGCAGTCCGCCGCGTCGTCGCACGGAGAGCCGACCATGCCGTCGGCGCACCGCGAGCGAGCGCAGATCATCGAGGCGCATTCCGAGTTCACCGTGCACGGCGCACCGATGCCGTCTTGCACACACGCCCCTCCTTGACACGAACCCATGTCGCAGTTGGCATCGACTTGACATGGCGCGCCGGGATTGCCGCTGGTGCACATTGCCGTCATGCACAACTGCGTTGCGCACTGGGCATTGTCGGTGCACGGGCGACCGCCGGGAGCTGGGCCACAGAATCCGGGTGACGCTCCCGCCGGATCGTCGCAAGTCAAATTGATGCAGTCGATGCCGAGTTCGCACGGGTCGCCGATGTCGCCGACGTTGCAGGTCCCGCGGCCACATTTCAAACCGGTCGCGCAGTTCGACGGCTCGAGGCACGTCTGCCCGGCCTGGCCATCGGTGCACTCGGAGTCGATGCACCACTGGGTGTTGCAGTCCGCAATGGTGTCACAAGGGCTGCCACCGGCGCCGTCGCTGCAGACGCTGGAGACACACTTGAACCCGAGCTGACATTGTCCGGCGACCGGAGCGGTGGACTGGCATCGATCACCCACGGCACCGTTGGTGCAATCGCCAGCTCCGCAGAAGCCACTCGAGCAGTGCGAGGCCGACCCACAACTGTCACCGATCTGCCCCGGAGCGCCGCAATTGCCATTGACGCACGCGCCGTCTTGGCACTGGCTGTCCTCGTCGCAGCGCGCCCCAACGGAGCCGTCCTGGCACCTCTGAGTGCTGTTGACGCCTGCTCCGCTGATGTGGATGCACGCACCACCGCGACAATCGGCGTCGCTTCGACAAGGGTCGTCGTGCGCGCCGTCGGAGCAGCGCTGGTCTTGGAACCCCCAGTAGACGCACAGGCCCGAAGCGCATTCGGCATCGCTACTGCAACCGTCACCGTACTCGGCTACCGCGCAGAGGCCGGTGTCTTCGCAGCGGAGCGACAGACAGGCCGACGCGGACGAGCAAGGGCTACCAGGTTGGCCGTCGGTGCAGGCGCCCGACCGCTCGTCGAGCGCGCCGTTGCAGCCCCAGCGGCAATCGGCATCGCTGAAGCACGCCGATCCCGCGATTCCGTCCGTGCAGCGGCCACCTTCTTCGAACGCAACGAGGCGATCGGTCGGAAGGGCGCAGAAACCGAGCGAGCAATGCCCGTCGTCCCGACATGGCACCTCGTCGACGCAGAGTTTGCCGAGCTCTTCGCTCCGGCAAAGCCCGAGCGTGCACTCGTCGTCATTCTTGCAGTCGTGACCAATGGCTTCCTCGGCGCGCTGCACGCACTGAGTCACGCGTTCCTCGAAGTCGTCGACTCGGTCCTCGTCGATGACGACGTCCGCGGCACCACCGTCCGTCATGCTCAGGAGCGAGCCATCGCACAGTGACGAGCAGTCCAACCGACTCACGCACCCCCGACCCGGGACGCAGAGTCCGGTACTAGCGAGGTTCTTGCCGATCTGGGTCGTGATCACCAAATCCACACCTGGACAAACGTCCTCGCAGTCGTGCGGAGGGCACGGCGTGAGAAGGTCGCAAGTCTCGTCACCGTCGAACTGAATGCGCAGCCCTTCGCACGGATCGACGGCGTCCGCGCTCGAGCTGGCGGCGCGCCCGTCGGGACCGAGACCGTCATCATCTTTCGCACCGTCACCGCAAGCAGTAACGACGAGCGCGCTCGCCAGCGCGAACCCCGCCGCGCGGGCTCCGCGGAGCGCGAGACGACGGGAGAACTTTTTTGCCAACATGCAACCTCTTCTCAATTGCAGACGTTGCCGGCGCAACTCATCGATACACAGTCGGAGCCCGAGACGCACGCCGAACCCGGCGTTCCCGGGGTGCACTCACCTGGCTCGACGCCGGCAGGGTTCGCGCACCGGTTGCTCGTGCAATCGTCGTCCGAATCGCAGAGTGTGCCTGTCGAACCGTCGGAACACGCGCTTCGAACACAAGCGTGCACGTTGCAGTCGGCGGCCGTCGCGCAGGGCGAGCCCACGGCTCCATCGGTACACTTCTGACGGGCGCATGCGAGCCCACTCTGACAATCAGCCGCCTCCGCACAGGGCGCGAGGAAGCCGCCGGAAGCGCAGCGGAAGCCAACGCAGAATCCGCCGGTGCAATCGGGATCATCCTCACAAAAGGAGCCGATCTCGCCCCCGCGGCAGCGGCCGGACACACAAACACCGCTCGCACATTGCTCGTCGGAGTCGCAGTTCTGTCCGACTTCATTGGAGAAGCACGCACCACCGCTGCAATGCAGGCCCATCCCGCAGTCCCCGTCGTCCGCACACGAGCCGCCTTGCTCGCCGGTGACGCAGGCGCCGGATTGGGACGTCGGGTCGCTGATGCGACAGAAGCCCGACGCACATTGGCTGTTGAACGAGCACGAATCGCCGGGCAGACCAGCCGAGCATCGGCTACTCGAGCAT
Source organism: Polyangiaceae bacterium (assembly GCA_029261965.1). GTDB lineage: Bacteria > Myxococcota_A > Polyangia > Polyangiales > Polyangiaceae > JAJDAH01. Next base: position 31,141 of record JAJDAH010000066.1, on the reverse strand, counting down.
CGACCAAAGGCACAGTCATCATCTTCGAAGCAAGGGCTGTCGGCCAACCCGTCGGCGCAGGTCCCGAGAGCCGTCGGCAACGAGGTATCGGGATCGAGCGACGCGGGGTTGAACAGACACGCCGACCCACCGCCGCAGTGACCATCCTCGCTGCACTGCATCGTGTCGACGCAGATCTTTCCGACACTCTCGTCCCGGCATTCGCCGACCACGCACTCGGCGTTGCTCTCGCACGACTGCGAAGACGCTGCGGCGATCCGCCCCTCGCAAGCCTGTTTGGTCAGCTCGAAAGAAGCGTCACAGATGCGATTGCAATCGGCCAGGTTCAGGCACCCGACACCCGGCACACAAGCGCTCAGCGTGATGACGTCTGGCGGAGGCGGAACACCAGAGTCCGTGTCGCTCTCGACCGGACACTCGCAGGTGAGCTCGGGGCAGCGCACGACGTTGCAGTCGCTCGCGCCGTCGAAGAAGTACCCCGCGACCTCGCACGGATCCGTGGGTTCTGCCGGAGGGAAGAACCCGTCGGGCGTCCCGCCATCGGCCCCGGTTGCGCCCCCGGCGCCGCCCGACGAATCGGACCCGCCACCGCCACCGCAGCTCACCACGAGTGCCAACGGCAAGCTCACGGCAAGGGCGACAGCGGTAACGGTTCCGAGCGCTCTCACGAGTCGGCTCAGTGCCAGGTCAACGTGGCGAGCACTGCCGGCGTCAGGGTCTTGCCCTTGACCGGACCATTCTTGAGCGCGGCGTAGCCGAGTCGGCCCATCACACCGAAGCTCCACTCGTCGCTGATGAAAAAGTCGTACCCGCCGCCGAGCGCGAGCACCACGCCGGTCGGATCATTCGTGGCGCCGGCACCGAAGCCTTCGATCTTGCTCTCGAGCCCACCCCACCCGATGAAGGCCTGAAAATGCAGTCCGCCGGCCGGGTCGAGGTAATAGTCGACGAAACCACCGAGCCCGATGAGCAGAACCCACTTGAGCGGATCGGGGCTAGGGGAGAACACGTAGTCGCCGATGTAACCGCCGCCGATGACGAGGCCGGGCACCGGCGTCCCGCCCAAGAGAAACGCGTGCGGGATGCTCGGCCCTTTGATCTTGCCGCCGCCCGGATCGACCTTGGTACGGAGATATCCGAAGCCACCGGACATCTGCATATAGAAGCCGTCATGCTGAAACAATAAGCAATGTGCTCGTTCACGTCGAAGGCGAAGCTCGGATTGGAGAGCGCTTCGCCGACCTCGGCACCCAACGCGTCGGACTCGAGACACGCCGCGGCAAAGATGGATTGTGCCCGCTCGCGCCAGCGCTTTCGGGCCCGAAGATGATCGATCGCCAATCGTACCCCGATGCCGCAGAGCCAAGTGCCCGGGCTCGAATCTCCGCGGAACGCCCCCAGCCCCTGGTAGGCCTTCAGCAGTGCCTGCTGCGCGAGGTCGTCCACGTCGTCCGGGTGCCCCACCATGCGATGAAGAACACCACGGAGCTTCGGCACCTGCTCGCTGAACAAACGATCGAACGCATCTCGATCTCCGGCCTTCGCAGCACTGAGCACTTCGGAGCTGGGGGCGTCGGCCATGTTCAGGCTGCTCGCGTTGCGCTCGGTCGATTCGACACGGCGCTCCGCCATCGCACCAGGTGCGGCAGCGCGCGCACGCTCTGTTCACCGAGTTTTCTTACCGCGTGCTCGACCATCGGGAACAGGAAAAGATCCGCGAGAGTGAACGAATCCCCCGCGAAGTTCGTCACGTCCGCCAGCCGCGCGTCGAGCAGTCGAAGTTGCTCGGCGGCGCGCGTCACCGCCTCGGCGGAGGGTGTCTCGTCGTGTAGCCCGTCGACGAGATCTTCGTACGCGTAGTCAATCGCCACGCTGATCCACTGGAACATTCGAGCGCGGCCGATGGTTTCGGTGGGCTGGAGCCGAGCACCCCCAATCGCCGAGTCGATGTAGATCACGATCGCGAGGGTTTCGAACAGGGTCACTTCGTCGTGCTCGAGCACGGGCATCTTCCCGTAAGGGTGCAGCGCGAAGTGAGAGGGGTTCTTGAAGTCGAGGGGCTGAAGCGCCGTTTCGGCTCCGGCTTCGGCGGCTACCATGAGGGCCGTCTGAGTGTAGGTACTCGGCGGGAATCCGTGAATCTTCAAGCTGGGCATGTTGCCTCCCGGGGTTTGCGGTTCATCGGCTTGGACGTTTCGGCGCGGGTAAGGTGCCAAAGCTCTGAAACTGCTGCGTTTTGTTCTCAGACACATCTCATCCATGATGAGCGCGTTGCCCATGGAGGGAGCCCCGCGGGTCTGGCCGGTGTTCGTCGCCTTCGCGACGGTGCTCGTCGTGCTGCTCGTCTCGTCGACCATCCTGGTGGTGGGGCTAACCGTCGTCTTGCACGGAGCGTCGTCGGTGACGGATCCCAAAGCCCTCGAGAGCGTCGGTTTCCACCCGATTGGTCTGCTCGTGAGCTTCGCGTTGAGCTCGTCGATCCTGGCCGCGGCCTCGCTCTTGGGCGCGCGACTCAGTCCGGTCGCAATCAAGGAGCGGCTTCGCCTCACCCGCGGACGGTTCGGAGCGTTGGACGTTTTTTTGGCCACGCTTACCGCCATGGCGCTGGGCACGGTGTTCGGAGCGGCCTCGATGATGCTCGGGCTACGTGAGGGTTCGACCCTCGAGGAAATCGAGAAGGCGGTAGCAGCGATGTCCGGCACGGCGATCATCCCGATCGCCATCCTCGGCGCCCTCGGACCTGGCATCGGAGAGGAGCTGTTCTTTCGAGGCTACATGGAAACCCGATTGACCCGGCGCTTTGGGCGTGTCGCAGGCGTCGGCGTCGCCGCCACCGCTTTTGGACTCATCCACTTCGCCCCGCTTCACATGGCTTACGCCCTTCTGCTGGGGATCTTTCTCGGCTGGCTCGCCGCTCGTTTCGACACGATCGTGCTCGGAATCGCGACGCACATTCTCAACAATGCTCTCGCGTTCTCGTTGATGTGGCTGGTGCCGTCGACACCAACCGACGCGGGCAACGTTCTGGCCATCGGCATTGGTTGCGTCGTCTGCGTCGGGGCCATCCTGCTGTTGGCGAAGAGATCTGCCCGGGCACCGCTCGATCCGATTGCCGAGCTTCCAGGGAACGGTTCCTGACTCGATAGCCCCATGTCGACTCCGCTTCCCGCCTGGAGCACTCCCCAGGGACTCATCGCTTGGACGGTCGCCGCACTGCTCACTCTGCTCGCGACACCGGCCACCGCCGGAACCGACACGGCGTGTGGTGTGCACGCGGCTCGATGGGTGGACGCTTGTCCCGCGCTTTCCCCCGCCAAGCTGACGGACACGCTCTGCCCGCCCGGCGCCGTGGTGTTGACGTTCACCGCCCGAGACGGGGCACGCCTCGAGCTCGAGATCACCCGAGCACGGCCGCACAGTTTCCGCCGAGCAGGCCCGCTCGGCGTCTCGCCGGTTGGAGAGTTTGCCGATTGGTCGTCGGAGCCGGACGGCGTGAGGGCGATTCTCGACGGCGTGACCGCCTGCGCAGAGGAGCGCCCACAAATCCTCCTCGATGGTTCGGGCGGCGAAGTCTCCGCGCCTCGGCCGGCGCCCCGACCACCTTGGCTCGTGCTCGCAGCGTTTCTCGCCACGAGCGCGCTTTGCTTCCGAGCCCGGCGCGACCCATCGCAGAAGCGCGTCCTCTCGTGGGTCGCGCTCGTCGGTGCGTGGGCGGCAGGCGTCGGGTTTCGCGCTCTCGTTTACCCCTGGTCGTTTTTTCATCAAAACGGCCAAGCTCCCATCTGGATCGAGTCGGCCCTCGAGGGCGGCGTGGACCGCTCGCTCTATGGCGGTGGCTATGGCGCGTTGTATGCCTGGGCGGCTGCCGCCGACCTCGACGACCCCGACAGAGCGCTCTTCATCGCCAACGCCGTAGTCGGTGGCGCCGCCGTGCCGCTTTGCTGGCTCTTGGCTCGGGCCGTCGGCGCGCGCCCCGTCTTCGCCAGTGCCTTGGCGGCCATCGTCGCGCTGGACCCGGTCCTCGCCCGAACGGCGCAGAGCGAATCCCACTTCACGTTGTCGACCGTGCTTTTGCTCGCGGCCGCCGCAATCCTCTCGATGGCGGCTCGTCGCCCCCGCATGAGCGGAACGCTGCTCGGAGCCCTCGCGGCTGGCTGTCTCATCGCCCAAGCGCTGCGTGTGCATCCGCTGGCTTGGGTGGCCGGCGGCCTGACCCCGCTCGTCGTCGTCTTGCAGCGCGGCCGACTTCTGACTCGCCTACGCGTGCTCGGCGTGGCTTACGCGGTCACCGCTCTCGTCGCCGCAGCGGCCTCCGGGTCGGTCCTGTTCGAGGTGCTCCACGGCGACATCTCGCGACGCGTGGCTGCCGAATGGTCACCGACGGTGGCTGCCGTCGTCACCGTGTTCGCCGATTGGCGAACCGCGGCGGTGCTGCTGCCGTCCGCGGCGACGGCGCTCGTCTTGCGACGCCGGCGCGCCTGGCTCCCGCTCGTCGTCGCCGCCGTAGGGCTTTCGTGCCTGGGTTTGGCCAACCTCGCCGCCGTCGACGACGACTGGATTCACGCCGCGTACTACCGTCAGGCCCTGGGCCTTTGGGTGGCATCGATCGTGGCTTGGACGGTGGCCGCGGGGATCCAGCGGTGGGCGTTGGCCCCGACGATTTCAGCGGCCATTGTTGCCCTGGCCTCCCCCGGGCTCGGACCTTGGCTGAGCAGCGACGCGCGTGAAGCGACCCGTGCCCTCGAGTGGAGGACTCGACTGCCGCGAGAGTCGACCGTCGTCTACCTGTCCCGGACTCGATATCGAGTCGTGCGCCTCCCCCTGTACGGTCGCGGCGTCGTCGGCGGAATTCGGTCGCACCCCTTCGCCGCGTCGCGGCCGCCCGATCTCACCGAGCTCCGCGGCCCGGTCTACTACTACCGCTCGACCCTCTGCTCGACGGAGGAGGGTCGTCCGGTCTGCGCCAAGTACGAAAAGCGGTTCGACCTCGAAGAGGTCGGTCGATGGGTGCTCCCGGCCGTGCCGAGTCGGAGCGACTACACGTACGACACCAACGAGGTCGTCGTCAGCCTGAACCGGCTTCAGACCGTCGCTCCACCCGACGGATGACGCGGCCTTCGCCGCCCGAGTGTTCGAATGAAATCCTCCCTGCGCGCGTCCAAACTCGGAGAGGTGGACTGCGCCTGACACGATTGTCACGGGTGGCACAGTGACAGACGTGCCGCTGCAGCACGAAACACCACAAAACTGGGCGTCGAAGCGACCGCGCGCCAGTGGCCCGTTGCTTGCAATCGCGGTGGCGACGACTTTGAACGTCTGATCTTACGCGGCGCCGCAGCACGCGGCGCGCCACTTCTTTTACCCGAGCGAACCCATCGCTCGAACAGGGGACCGATGCAGAACCTCGTGGTCGCGGGGGTAACTGTTTGTTTCGTCCTGGGTGTCTATGCTTGCGCGGACAGCGGCAGCGGCAGCGACGGCACGAGCGACGGTGAAGCCCCCACAGGGTTCGGCGGATCCGGCGCCGTGGGCGCGGGTGGCTCCGCGGCAGCGTCGCCCGGAACCGGTGGTGCAGTCGGCGGGCCTCCCCTTCCCCCCGAAATGGAGATCGAAAGCTCGTTTCAGTCTCCGGTGGCGACGAGTCGGTTCGTCTGGACCGCGAACCCCGAGAGCGGGCGGATCGCTTTGGTCGACGTGCAGAGCCTCGAGGTCATGACCGTCGAAGCCGGGTTCGAGCCGACTCACCTCGCCGCGGTGCCCGATTCGGAGAACCCCGACGCGGATCGAGCCATCGTCATCAACGTTCGCAGCCACGACGCGACCTATCTGCGCTTCGAGGACGGGGTGCTCGTCACCGACACGGTACCCGTTCACGAGCGCGCCAACCGCTGGACCATCAGCCCGAGCGGTCGATGGGCCATCGCGTGGTCGGATGCAAGTGGATTCGAGAGTCCCGACCCTACCGAAGGTTTCCAGGACATCACGGTCATCGACCTTTCGGTCAGCCCTCCCGGCGCCACCCGCCTCAGTGTCGGGTATCGCCCGACTGACGTGGTGATCACGGCGGACGAGGCGCGCGCCTACGCGACCACCGAGCCCGGCGTCAGCGTGGTCGAGCTCGAGGCGGGTCCCGAGGTGACGCACGATGTCGCTCTCACCCGCGACCCCCTCGACGATCCAGCATCTCGAGACGTGTCGATCACCGCCGACGGCTCCTTTGCGCTGGTCCGGCGGGACACGAGCGCCGACATCAACGTCGTTTCGCTACCGATGGGCGAAATCAGCACGGTGACGCTCTCGGGGCTCGTGACGGACCTAGACCTCTCTTCCACGGGTAGATTCGCGGTGGCGGCGGTGCGCGACAACGCCGAGGTCGTTCTGCTTCAGATCCCGGCAATCTTCGACGACCCGACGTCGTTCGTCACGAAGAGCATCGATGGGGAAGTGTTCGGCAGTGTCGTCCTCGGTCCGTCCGGGGCTCGGGCCACGCTGTTCACGAACGCGATTCCGAACGACCGGCTGACGATCATAGACACCGTGCTCGGCCAGAGCTTTCTCGCCGAACGCACCATCGCGCTCAAAGCCCCGGTGCAAGCGGTGTTTCCGACCGCCGACGATTCCCACGCGGTCGCGCTACTTCAGCCGGCGCTCGGCAGCTCGCGCTTGGGAGCGTTCAGTGTGGTCCCCATCGGACCCGAGCTACCGCCGAAAATCCAAGGGACCGACGCGCCCCCTAGGGCCGTGGCCATGTCTCCAGACAGCACTCGCGCCATCGTCACGACCCGCGACGACGGGCGCAACATCCACGAGGCCTACCTCGTCCGCATGCCCGAGCTGAGGGTCGATCGTGTGCTCTTGCCGAGCCCGCCCTTGGCGACGGGGATCATGAGCCGGACCGGCGTGGGCTTCGTCGCCCAGCGCCATCCCGAAGGGCGCATCACTTTCGTCGAGCTCGACGCGGGCAAGATCCGCACGCTCACGGGTTTCGAATTGGACTCACAGGTGGTGGATGAAAACTAAAGTCGATCGAGGTTGGATGGCCAAGGTGGCGTTCGTCGCCGGCGCCGTCGCGCTCGCCCACTGCGGCGCATCTTCATCCGACAGCCAGGGATTCCGCGCCGATGGCAGCGGCAGTGCCGGCGCGAGCTCGAATGGCAGCTGCTCCAGCTTCCCCGACTGCGGGGGTTGTCTCACGTGCTTCGAGGCGTGCCTTTGTCAATCCGGCGACGCCGTGAACTGTAGCGCGCGATGTGCCCCGGGCGGCCCCCCGGCCACTGGCACAGGCGGCGGAGCCGCGACGGACGGCGGTGGCCTGCCGCCTCCGCCACCCGAAGCCGAGGTCGAAGCGTCGTTCCTGTCGCCGGTCTCTACCGGAAACTTGGTGTGGACGGCCAATCCGGAAAGCGGACAAGTGGCCATCGTCGACGCGGTTTCTCTCGAGGTGCGCACCGTGGAGGCGGGTTTTGCGCCGACCCACATCGCCGCCGTACCGTCAGCTGACGACAACCTCGCGATCGTGCTCAACGTTCGAAGCCGAGACGCGACCCTTCTTCGCGCGACCGATGATGCCGTCGCTGCAAGCAGCTTCGAGACTCACGAAGACGCCAATTCTTGGGCCGTGAGTCCCACCGGGGCATGGGCTGTAGCCTGGAGCAACGCCGAAGAAATCGTGCAGCCCGATCCGACCGACGGTTTTCAGGACGTCACGGTGCTCGGGCTCGAACCGGGGAGCGAAAGCTCGATTCGACTCAACGTCGGCTTTCGCCCGCGTCGCCTCGTGTTCGACGCTGCCGAAACTCGCGCTTTCGCGGTGACGGAGCCGGGCGTTTCGATCATCGCGCTCGACGAGCTCGGCCCGCGCATCGTGGACTTGGTCGAAGTATCGCTCGACCCGCTCGAAAATCCCGCCTCGCGCGACGTCACCATCACTCCCGACGGCAACTTTGCCCTCGTCCGCCGAGACTTGAGCTCCGCGGTGGGACTCGTCGACCTGCGCACGGGCGAAATCTCACCGATACAGCTCTCCGGCGAAGTCACCGATCTGGACTTGAGCGAAGACGGCACGCGAGCGATCGCCGTCGTCCGAGAGAACTCGGAAGTCTCGGTTCTGCCGATCCCAGAGGCCGCCACCGATCCCAGCACGGTTCAAACCCAGGTGGTCGATGGCGAGCTCTTCGGCAGCGTGGCGCTTCCGCCCCAGGCCGGCGTCGCCCTCTTGTTCACGAACGCCTTGCCAAACGATCGCCTCACGATCGTGAAAACTGCGCTCTCGCCGGATTTCCTGACTCACCGCACGGTGTCGCTGAAGTCCCCGGTGAGCGCCGTGTTCGCGGCACCAGACGCCGAGCACGCGATTGCGTTCCAGCTGGCAGGCTCCTCGAGCAAGAAAGGAGCCTTCAGCGTCGTGCCGACCCGCGCGGTCCGCAGTCCAAAAATCGTCGGCACCGACGCTCGACCCTTCTCGGTCGCCATCGACCCCGCACCGTCGAGCGATCGGGCCCTCGTCACGATTCGCGACGACGACGCAAGAATTTTCGGAGCGTACCTCGTGCGCATGCCGACGTTGCAGGTGGACTTCATTCCCCTGGCGAGCGCACCGCTCGCCGCGGGCATCGTGGCCGAGGCGCGGCGCGCGTTCGTCTCGCAGCTTCACCCGGAAGGACGGATCACGTTCGTGGATCTCGACGACGGGTCGGCGCGCACACTCACGGGTTTCGAGCTTGGATCGAAGGTGGTGGATTGATGAAACGAAGAAAAACAAAACGCGACGCGGCCGTGCTTGGCACGGCTAGCCTGCTCGCCTTCGCCTGCGGCGGGCGCCCCGAGTCCTTCGACGCCCCGATAGGAGAGGTCACGACGGCGGTCGGCCTCACCGGATCGGTCGCGCTCGTCGACGAGAATCTAGACCGAGTGGTGATGCTCACGGCGACGGACAATCTTGGCCTGGACTCGGTCGCGTTCGACGTGGGCAAAAACGTCGTGGCGACGGCGCAATCGCATGACCAAACACGTCTATTCGTACTCTCCAATGGGATTCAGCCGCGCCGCAACCCCGACGACGAGCTCCCCAGCCTGATGGTTCTCGGCGGGAGCACCGAGCCCGAGCTGGTGCGGACCTACGAGCTGGACGACCCCCTCGGCGGTCTCGCGGTCGATCCCGAGGGCGAATGGGTCGTGGTTTTCGACGCCGGCGGGGTCGTCGTGAACCCGAACGAGCTCATCCTCATCAAGATCGACGAACCCGGCTTCGTTCCGCTCACCAAAACGATTCGCAGCTTCGGAGGCCGACCTCAGCGCCTGACGTTCACGAGCGAGCTCGTCGTGCCGAATGGCGCGCCGCGCCGCATGCTCGTCGTCGAAACCGACCGCGACGTGCATCTGGTGGATCTGCAGACCCTCGAGCGAGATCCCATCACGGTCGTACTGCCAAAGACAGCATCGGGACAAACCGCAAAACCAGCCGAAATCGCGTTCCACGACGGAGATCCGGCGGATCCGAGCGACGCGAGGATCGCCATCCGTCTAGAGAACGACCCCAACGTGGTCCTACTCGAGCTCGGCCCGCCTCCAGAGGACGAAACCGACCGACCGTTCAAGCTCACCGTCAACGAAAACGACGTCGTCGGGATCCCGTCGGCGATCGACTTCGTCGCCACCGACGGCGGATTGAGACTCGCCGCGCTCGTACCCAACAATCGCATCGCCGCGCTCATCGACCCCCGAACCGGGGTCACCGATGTCGTGAATCTGCCCGGCGCCTATGCCCGGATCGCTCGGGTCACCGACGACGTCGCTGCTCCCCCGGACGAAGGAGACGTGGCTCTTCTTTGGTTCGGAAACGCGGGTGACGGGATCGCGTTCTGGTCGCTGGGCAGGACGACCGGCACGCCGTTCCGGAGCGTCGAGGGCTTCGATACGGACGTTCGGATCACCAACGTCAAGAACGTGCCGGGCCCCGAGAGCACCGCGCGTCGCAAGATCCTGCAGGGCAGCGGCGTGCAGCAGTTCTTCGTGCTCGACCTGAACGAGCGCACGACGTTTCCGATGGAGACGCCCGGCGAGGTCGGATTCGACGTCCGAGTTTCGCCGGACGGGCTCAGGGCGTGGGCCTATCGGCCGGGCAGCCCGAAGCTCGGCAGCGTGAACCTCGAAACTCTCCACCCGACGTCGCTCGTCATCGAACGAGAAGTGCTGGACGTGTTCGACATCGAACGCATAGGCGGAGGACGTTCGGTGATCGCCGTTCACAATGCGGGGTCGACAGCCGCCACCGTGATGGATGCCGAGGCGCCCGACACCGCATTCACGAAGTTTCACACCGGCTTTCTGCTGGGAGGATTGCGATGAAAACTCGACTCGTTTCAGCTCCTGTTGCCGTGTTCCTTGCATCGGCACTCTACGGGAGCGCCGGACACGCCGCGAAACCACTCGGCACGCATCAATCGTTCTGGAACACCCAGGTAGGAGTGCGCACGGCCTACGTCAGCGATGGCGGACTGGACCCCTTCGCAGACAGCGACCAGCTCGTTCAGCTGAGCCTCGGCGTCGGCCGAACGGTCGTGGCGGATGGACCGTTGTCCCTCGCCATCGTCGGGTTCTACGACTTTGGCGCGCGCCAGAGCGATCTCCGTGGCGAGGAAACCAAGCTCGGCGTTCACCGCCTGACGGCCGGCCCAGAGCTCCGGTACCATTTGCTCCCGCGTCTCTATGCTTTCGTCCGCGCGTCGCCGGGCGCCTTGCGCGCCCAGACGACGCTGGACGACGGCGCGACCCGTACCCAGCTCGAACGCGGGCAGTGGGTACCGGCGGCAGATGGCGCTCTGGGCATCGCCTACGCGATCGTGAGCAAAGACAGCGCACGCTCGCACGCGCCGCGGTTCTGGTTGTCCGGCGAGGCCGGCTACGGCTGGGCTGGGGACGCCGAGCTCATGCTCAGGTCCACCGATCCGTTCGGTCCAGAACGGGTGGCACCGCTCGAGCTCGGCTCGCTGAGCCTGCGCGGGCCGATGTTCAAGATAGCCGCGACAGCGACTTTCTGATCACCCTTCACGACGACCGGCTTATTGCCGATGAGCCGCAGCAACGCGATCGTTTGCTCGACCGCGTCGTCATCCGTGATTTCACTCCTCGCCACTTCGACCAGCGGCATCACGTTGGCGGGATAGAACCAATGTGTACCGACGAGGCGACCGGGATCTTGCAGCTGCCCCGACAGCTCGGAGATCATGATGCCGGATGTTCCCGTCGCGAGCACGGCGCCGGGGTTCGCCAGCTCTTCGGCCCTTCGCAAAACTTCCCTCTTGGGCTCGACGACTTCGGGGATTGATCGTGACCTCGCACTCGGTGCCCTGCAGAAAAGCGAGCGCGAGCCCGTGACCCCATGAGGCCGCCTCCCCCGAGAATGGCGATTTTTTTCATGTCGTTCGTTGCTCCTTCTTTCGCGCGTCGAGCTTCTCAGTGGCGAGCGCGATGACTTCGTCCGGACCGGTACCTGGTCCAAAAACCGACTCGACCCCGAGCTTGCCGAGCTCGGCGGCGTCGTCGTCGGGAATGACTCCTCCGCCGAGCACGAGCACGTCGTCGGCTCCGGATTTCTGGAGACCAGCCATCAAGTCCTCGAACACCGCCATGTGGCTCACCGTCGAGCTGGCGCGCGCCACCGAGCGGCTGCACGATGGTCTCGCGCGTGGCTGAGGAACCCGAAGGGTAGTTCACGTCGAAGGCCGCCGCCGTGTAGTCGGCGGCCTTCGTCGGCACCCTGCCAGGAGTCCGTGTGACTTTGTCCGCGCAGGCTCGCCCGGCAGATCCGGGCGTTTTTCAGTCCGCGCGAAACAATCCAGTGGTTGGTGAGCGGGCACTTGCCACCGGAGCCGCAATCTTGAAGCAGCGCCGAAAACCCATTGAATTACAACTGCTTGCACTTTGACCTGCAGGACTGCAGGTGACATGCAGATCTGTAGGTTTTTGCGATGCTCGGCCAATGCGGTCGCGAGAAAAACGAGGAACGGTCCCATGAACTACGTCACAGCCTCCGCGAAACGAAGCAACACCGGCCTCGGCGTGACGGTGCTCAGCGCCATCGTCGCTGCAGCGGCAATCAGCGCTTGCTCGAGCGCCGGCGGCGGCAACCGTGCGTTCGGTGGCTTCGGGGGCGGCGGTGGCACGATGATGGGAACCGGCGGCACCGTCATCGGTGCTGGTGGCTCGCTCGGCGGCGGTCCCTCTGTCGGCGGCGCTGGCGGCGGAGTCGGTGGCGGCGCGATCGGTACCGACTCGGGAACTGGTGGCAACCCCCTCGCCGACGGTGGCGAGTGCTTCGGCCTCGCTCAACAAGCCGAGAACACGGTTCGTCCCGTCGACATCATCTGGGCGGTTGATGGATCGCCGAGCATGGGCGGCGTCATCAACACCGTGAACCAGCGAATGAACGACATGGCCAACACCGTGACGAGCGCAGGCATCGACGTGCGCATCGTCATGATCGCCGAGGGCGGACGGGTTTGCGTGCAGCCGCCAGTCGGCGGGCCCGGGTGCACGTCGAACGCCCCGCAGTACACCTACCTCACGGCGTGCCCGGACAACTGCTGGGTCGGCAGCCACAACGCCCTCGGTCGGTTGACCGGAGCCTTCCCGTACTACAAGGACGTCATTCGACCGAACTCGGTGAAGTATTTCGGAGCCGTCACCGACGACACGGCGGACGACACCCACAACTACCAGACTGCGGTCGACGCGTTCATGAACCGTCTCGGCATGCTCGACCAGACGTACTTCGACTCGTGGAAGTTCTTCGGCATCCTCCGAATGCCGAGTGGCACCGCCTACAAGATGCTCGCCGACATGACCGGCGGCACGTGGGCGGATCTGTCGGACGTCGCCGGTTGGAGCAACGTTTTCACCAACCTCGCCACGACGATCACCGACAGCACGACACTCGACTGCGAATGGGAGATCCCGCCGACCCCGCCGGGGGAAACCTTCGCGCCGGATCTCGTCAACGTGAACGTGACGTCGGGCGCTGGCGTGCTCACCGAGCTGAAGAAAGTCGGCGATTCCGGCCTCGACTGCGCGGTCGTGCAAGAAGGCGGCTGGTACTACGACAACGAAGCCGCTCCCACCAAAGTGCAGGTTTGCCCACAAACGTGCGCCAACATTCAGTCGGACCTGAATGCCAAGGTGGACGTGCTCTTCGGCTGTCGAACGATCGTCGTGCCCAAGTAGCTACCCCCGGAGGCGAGTGACCTCGAGCCCCCATCGCGGCGCGGCCGGCCGGTGGCGCCGAATTGTGAGCCGTCACCCAAGCCTGCCGGCACTCCACGGTGGGACGGCATACATCAGGGACGGTGGGTAAAATGAAACGCAGCAGTGGCAATTTGAGGTTCGTGGGCGTTGGTGGTGCGGCTTTGTTGATGATTTGCGCCTCGGCGATGACCCCCGGGTGCGGGAGCTCGTCGACCAGCGACGGAAGCTCGGACGGGACTGCGGGCTCCGCCGCCGGGGGCGCCGCGACGGGGGGCTCGACGGGCTCGACCGGCGGATCCGCGGGATCTTCAACCGGTGGCACGGGAGGCGCGGGCACTGGAGGAACCGGTGCCGCGGGAACGGGAGGCGTGGGCACCGGTGGCGCGGGCACCGGAGGTGCTGCAACCGGCGGCGCCGGCGGAGCTGGAACCGGTGGAAGCGCGGGAGCTGGAACTGGCGGTGGCGCTGGGGCCGGAACCGGTGGCATGAGTGCAGGAGGCGCGGCGGGCGCGAGCGGTGCCGCCGGCTCCGGAGGCGCGAGCGGTGCCTGCACGGGTAGTTGTCAGTGCAATGACCCCCCCACGTGCAGCGACGTGGGTTGCGCAGGTGGCGCTTGCACAGCGGGGTGCGCCGCGGGTAGCTGCATGCTCGAATGCGATACCGCGGCGACTTGTGGTTTCGACTGCGAGGGCGGCGGATGCGACGTGGCTTGCGACGAAGCCGCGACTTGCAACCTGAACTGCTCGGGGGGCGGATGCACACTGGCGTGCGAAGAACCGGGCACGACGTGCAGCGTGACTTGTGGCGGTACTACGCCCTGCACGATCACCTGCGCCGACGGCGGCACGGCCACCTGCACCGGCAACTGCGACGCAACGAGCTGCTAGACTCGGCGGCCTCGCCCCCGAGGGCCCGCCGAATCCAGATCCAGGAGACTAGTCCTCTTCATCGAAAAACGAGACAGCGAGAACGTCCCGTTCGGATATACGACGACGTCGTTACCCAAGGCCCCTGCGGCCGACATATCCGCTCGGCGGTGCCAGGACACCTGAAACAACCTGAGCACCCTACCGGAGCGGGGTCACCACACGTCGCACTTGTTTTTCGGGCTCATCGGCGTGCCTTCGGCGCAAGAAAACGCCTCAGCGAACTCGGTCAGGTTCGACAAGGGGCCGTTGACTCGATACTGCGGCGGGGAATGGGGATCGGTTTTGACCCGCATCGTCAATGCTTCGTCACGGTACTTGCCGCACCACGCCTGGGCGGTGCCGAGAAAAAACTGCTGATCCTCCGTGAACCCCTCGGCTACAGCGACTTCGGGAGCATCCTTCTGCATGGCGCGATACGCGGCGAACGCCAGCTTGATGCCTCCGAGGTCGGCGATGTTCTCACCCAGGGTCAGCTTGCCGTTGACCTTGAGGCCGGGCAGTGGCTCGAAGGACGAATAGAGGTCATCGACGCATTTCGTCTTGGCATCGAACTTGGGCCGGACGGCGTCTCCCCACCAGTCCTTCAAGTTGCCGTCCTTGTCGAATTTCGAGCCCTGGTCGTCGAACCCATGCGTGATCTCGTGACCGACCACCATGCCCATCGCACCGAGGTTGACGGGGATGGCCGCCTTCACGCTGTAGAAAGGTGGCTGCAAGATGCCCGCGGGGAAAACCATGTGGTTCATCAGCGGGTGATAGTAGGCGTTCACGGTCGGAGGGCTCATGAACCACTCCTTTCGATCGACGGGCTTGCCGATCTTCTTCAGCGCTCGCTGTAGCTCGAACGCCCTCGATCGGAGAACGTTGGTCGCGTACGCCGGATCGACCTCCCAGTCGTAGCTCTTCCATTTCTCGGGATAGCCGATGAGGTACTCCATTGCCGTGAGCTTCGCGATCGCGCGGTCTTGAGTTTCCTTGTCCATCCAGTCGAGCTTGCGCACTTCGACGGAGAACGCGTTCCCGATCTCCTTGACCATCTTTTCCGCCGCGGCCTTGCTCTCACCAGCGAACTTGGTCGAAATGTACGGCTGGGCCACGAGCTCGCCGAGCGCGTCGTCCGCTGCTTCCACACAGCGCTTCCAGCGAGGTCGCTGCTCGGGCTGCCCCGTGAGCACCTTCTTCATCGCGAAGGCCTCGTCGACGAAAGCCTTGCTCAAGCTCGGCGCCATCGCCCGAACGACGTGCCAAGACAGGTAGTATTGCCACTGGAGAGGCTTGAAGCTCCCCATCAGGCCGTCGATGCCCTCGAAGTAGGCGACGTTTGTGACGTTGATGTCACGAATCGACCCGATGCCGAGCCCCTCGAAGTACCGCGACCACGCGAAGTGCGGCGCGGCCTTCTCGACGCCCTCTCGGTCGATCTTGTTGTAGAGCTTGTGCGGGTCACGCCGCTCGACTCGAGTGCGGCTGATCTTCGCGAGCGCCGTCTCGACTTTCATCACGTCGCTCGCCGCGATCTTGGCCTGCCATTCGGGAAGGCCCGCGAGTTTCATCATGCGCTCGACGTGAGCGACGTATTGGTCCCGAATCTTTTTCGATTTCTCGATTTGCGCCTTGTCGTCGTCGCTGAGCTCGGCGGGCTTTTTCTTGTCGAGGTCTTGGTCGCCGGTCTCGTAGTAGTCACGATCCGGCAGCCCGAGACCGTTCTGATCGAGCATCGCGATGACCTTCGTCGCGTCTTTGAAGTCCTGGGCGTCGTCGACGTCGAAGATGGGCCAAATCGAGTGTTTGTGGAGCTCGGTGACCGCCGCGGACAGGGTCTTCGGGTCTCGAACCTTCTTGACCAACTCGAGCAACGGTTCGAGCGGCGCCACCCCGGCTTTTTCGATGCCGGCTTCGTCCATGCAGGCCTTGTGGAAAGCACCGATCTTTTTCGACGCCGGGTCCTTCGCCGTGCCCTTCGTCGATTCGTCCAGGATGCGGCGAAGCTCCTCTTCGTTCGACTTGTGGATTTCGTTGAAGCTCCGCATCCAGCGGGACTTGTCGCTGGGGATCTCGGTCTTCTGGAGCCAGCCGCCGCACGCGAATTGATAGAAGTCCGTGCAAGGGTCCACGCCGCGGTCGAGGGCTGCCCCATCGAGACCGGCCGAGGCGAGGGTCGTTTCGACCGTCTTCTGCTTGTTCTCGGTCACAGGCGCAGCGGGCGCCGCAGGCGGCGGCTGGGCCGCAGTGCACGCAAAAAAGCTCGAACCGGCGAGAATGGCGAGATAGCGATTCATTCGAGGACCCTCCGAAATTTCGACCGTTCGTCGGCCGAAGCGGCCCACGGCCTAACCCGAGCCTCGGCGCCCGAGCAACTTGGCCGGTTAGCCGGATCGCGGGCTCCTCGGCCGTCGTCTCACGCCCCCTCCGGTCGAATCTGACCCAAGCCAGCGAGATCATTGGTGTCGCAAAAAAGTGAGCCAAACCGGTCACACTTTCATCCCCGTCGACGATGATCGGCATGTGGAGGAGACACACCCGTCATCCGACTCGGTGAGATCCGAGCTTCTCGGCGATCCGGCGCTGCGCACCGCCCTCGAGCGGTTCGTTCGGACCCGAGTGCCCGAGAGCGAAGCCGAGGACGTGGTGCAATCGACCCTGACGGACGCTCTTGCCTCGGCGCACGCCCCGAGCGATGCGGAAGAGCTCCGCCGGTGGATCCACGGCATCGCGAAGAACAAGATAGTCGACCTCTACCGAAAACGCGGTCGTGAACCGATGCCGGACTCCGATCCGGGCGGCGACGTGCCGGCCGACAGCGCGCCCATCAGCGCGCGAGATCTGCTGAGGTGGGCCGAAAAAGAGCTGCCCGAAGGAGAAAACGCCGAGAGCACGCTCGAGTGGATGCTCCGCGAAGGCTCGGGTGAAAAGCTCGAAACAATTGCGAAGGAAGAAGGCGTTCCCGCGCCGCGCGTTCGTCAGCGGGTCACTCGCATGCGAAAGCACTTCCGATCGAAGTGGGCTGCGCAGATCGCAGCGGTCGCGCTTCTCGCCATCCTCGTCGGCGGCATCCTCTGGCTCGCCAAGCGTGACATCGACCCGAAGCCGGAAATCGTTCGAGAGCCGCCGGTCGAACCGACGCCCGAGGAGCGTGCCGAACGACTACGGCACGCCGCTTACGAGCATTGCGACGACGCGAGGTGGCAGGACTGCCTCGACGGCCTCGACGCGGCCAAGCAGATCGATCCCCGCGGCGATGAAGCCGCGCGCGTCGGCGGCGCGCGCCGGGCGGCGGCGAAAGGCCTGGCCCCGAAACCGCAGCAGAAATCAGCACCGGAACCAGAATCCGAGACCCCGCCACCACCTCGGGGAAAATCGGATCCCTCGGATCTGAACAGCGACTCCATCGAGCCATCGCAGCCGCCGAGTCAAAAGGACACGAAGGCCGAGGCCCCGAAGAAGACGAACATCCAACAGCAGCTCGCTCCCAAAAAGAAGGGCGCCCTTCCGAATCCTCGCTCACAACCGACGGCGGACCCACCTGAGCAATACCGGAAGTTGAACCCCCAACCCACGCTCAAGTAGCGGCCAGCACCAAGAATCTCGCGAGCTGGCGTCACAAAACGCGCCGCTCGTCCGATGCATTGATCGAAGCGAACGGAACCACGGGTCGTTGACTCGCTCGGTGCGAGAAGCCACCAGCCAAGAACCCGTTCGTCCTCAATAGCCGCCCGCCATCGCGGGCAGGAGGGACGATCATGCTTTTTCATCGAAGCGTGCGCCGACTGCGGCGCGCGAACGGACGGATCTGCCTGGCGCTCGGACTCGCGACCCTTGCGTTCTCCGCGTCGGGCCGTGCAGCGACGACGGCCTCTCAAGGCGTCGAGACGAGAACCCAATCGCCACCTACGTTTTCCACCGAGCCGGTCTGGCTGGCCGCGGACGGCGACAAACCCGAGGTGATCGTATTTCCACCCCGAGACGACAGCGACGGGCCGAAGCCCGTGGCCGTCATGCTCCACGGCATGTGCCACGCCCCCGAACACGAGTGCCCGTACTTTGCCAACGTGATGACAAAACGCGGGTGGCTCGTGTGCCCGCGAGCGTCACTCACTTGCGAAGGCGGGGGCCCGATTTGGAGCTACACGAAAAAGTACGACACGGTGGAAGCGGCGGTCGACCGCGTCAAGAATCGATACCCCGGCCGCGTACGCGATGAGAACCGCACGCTGATGGGCTTCTCCCTCGGAGCTCTCGCTGCGATGGATCTGGCTCACTGGGGCAACGGCAAGTGGCAAACCGTCGTGCTCATCGGGGCGAAGGTGATGCCTTGGGGATGGCAGTTGAAAAAGAATGGCGTCGAGCGGGTGCTCATGGCTTCCGGAGACCGTGACATGATGCGGTGGCACATGTTCGACCAGGCACGAAGACTCTCCCGCCGCGGCGTGACGTCGACGTTCATGGGCATGGGCGACGTCGGGCATTGGTTTGCCCGCGACATGGACAGCTGGCTCGAGGGAGCGCTGGCGTGGATGGAGGTCACGGAGGATCCGAAGGACCTAGACGAGCGCGCGGCCTCACGCTGACGTCGCGCGGGGGCGCGTGTCGGCGTATGCTCACGCGCATGCGGTGCCTGTCGCTCGTGCTCGCGCTCACTTTACTCGGATGTGAATCTGCGCCGGCTCCGAGCAAGACCGCGCCGGATCCGGCCGCCACGCCGCGAACGCCGACGCCAGCTTCCGCCGGACCCCGGCGCGGCCTACAGGCGAAACCCATCGCTCCGCCGAAAGCCGGTGGGCTCTACTATCTGGAGCGCGCCACGGGTGGAGCGAGCCTTCAAGAGCGCTTGCCGTTGGTGGTCGCCCTGCACGGCCTCGGAGACAGCGCAGGACCGTTCCTCCGGCTTTTCGAGGGCTTCGACAAAAAGGCGCGCATCGTCGCGCTGCGGGCCCCAGAAAAGTTCGGTGGAGGTTTCTCGTGGTTCGATTTTCTCGGTTCGAAGAACGACGAAAAAAAACGTGCGGACAACATCGCTGCCGCCGCCGATCGGGTCGCCGAAGCCATCGCGGAGTTACGTGCCACCAAACCCATCGTCGGAAAGCCGATCGTCACCGGCTTCTCTCAGGGCGGCATGCTGAGCTTCGCTCTAGCCGTCCGGCATACCGAAGAGCTCTCGGCGGCCCTGCCGATCGGCGGCGCGCTCCCGAGCTCACTCGTCCCCCTCGAAATGCCCAAGCAGCCGGTGCCGATCATCGCGTTGCATGGTGGCGCTGACGCGCGCGTCCCGATCGCACCGACCCGCCGAACCGTCGCCGCTCTGAAGAAGCTCGGCGTCTCGGCGACGCTGCGAGAGTTTCCCGGGGTTCGACACAGCATCCCGCCGGAGGTGCAAAAAGAGCTCTTTTCGCTCTTGGCCGAGGCGTGCAGAAAAGCGGAAGCCTCGAAATGAGCGTTCTTCCGCCAACTCTCGTCGATGCCCTGTCGAACGTGCGCTCGGTCGGTGTCATCACCGGTGCCGGGGTGTCGGCAGAGTCCGGAATCGCCACCTACCGCGGCAAAGGCGGTGTCTACGACGACCCCGAAGAGGGGGACCGAACGATCGAAGCGCTCACCGCGTCCACCCTGAAGTCGGATCCTGACCGGACTTGGCGAGCGATTGCCAAAGTCGCCCGAGAGTCGGCGGGGGCCGAACCGAATGCCGGTCACCTCGCCATCGCGAGCATCGAACGTCGCGTCGAGCGTTTCGTGCTGCTCACCCAGAACGTCGACGGCCTCCACCAGACGGCGGGGAGCCGCAACATCATCGACATTCACGGCACGGTCGCCGAGACGACGTGCATGACCTGCGGGCGCGAAGCCGCGTTCGACGCCAGAGAAGAGCTCGCGAAGCTGGACGCCGCGCCGAGGTGCACGTGCGGTGGGATCCGCCGACCCAACGCCGTGCTCTTTGGAGAAGTGCTTTCAGAAAAGAAGGTCCGGCAAATGCACGACGAATTGGTGGCCGACCCGCCGGATCTGGTGCTCCTCGCCGGAACCTCGGCGCTCTTCCCCTACATCGCGCAGCCGGTGTTCAGCGCGAAGACCGCCGGAAAACTCACGGTGGAAGTGAACCCCGAGACTACCCACTTGAGCGACGTCGTCGACTATTGGCTCGAAGGAAAAGCCGGCGCGTTAATCCCCGAAATCGCAGCATGTCTCGGCGGCTGAAACCATCGGTCAGAACGTGCGCAGCACCCGGGCACCGGCCGCGCCCGGCGCGAAGCTCGGCCCGATGGCCGTCAGGCCTTCGTCGCCGCGGTTGGTGAGCACCAGATAGAGCCCGAGTCCCACGCCGACGGCTCCGACCGCAAACCCAATCGTGCTCACCGTTGACATCGTGTTCCCCTTGTCCGCGGCGGCAAGCCCCGCGGACCCGCACAGCAGTGCTCCACCCGGATCGCGATCGCAGTCGGCATTGACGTCGTTCTTTTTCTTGATGGCGACGATGCCCGTCGCCGAGCCCACGCCGAGGCTGGCGAGCCCGAAACCACCGACGACGTAACCAAAAACGGGCGGCGAGCTTTTCTGCGGTCGACGCTTTGCGGGTTTTGTCGTCGACACGGGCTCGGGCTCGGCGGGGGCGGCCTCGGTCTTGTCCCCGGTCGTCACGACGATCTCGCCCGTTTTTCCTTCCTCGGCCTCGAAGGTGAACGTCTTTGGCTCATGACCCGGGGCAAGGACCTCGATGATGCGCGCTCCCGGGTCGACAGGAAGCGGTAGACCGAGCGACGCACCGCGAAGCTCAATACCGTCGCGCACGACCCGTGCGCCCGGGGCCGCATCGGAGGACAAACGAATCGTCAGCCGGGGCAGGCGCGCCGCGGCGGCGTCGAGGTGCCGTTGAACGGCGGGTCGACGCTCGTCCCCCGAGCGAAGCAAACGCAATGCCTGGGACCAACGATCCCACGCGCTGGCGATCCGGCCGAGCTGCTCGTAGCAGCGCGCGAGGTTGACCAGGGTCCCCGCGCCGGGATCGAGCCGCTGGCTCTCCTCGAACTTCGGGCAAGCACTTTCGAAGTCTCCAGCCTCAGACGCTTTGCGTCCTTCCTGAAACAAGAGCTCGGCCGCGGCGGCATCGCGCTTCTGGGCCAAGCAGGGATCCGCGAGAGAAAGCCCGAGAGCGAGCAGGCCGAAACCGGCGATTCGATGCGTGCGGGACAACGAGCGAGATGATACCCGCGCACCGGAGTCTTGTGCGCGCCGCGTCCGCAGACCGGGGGCGCTCCCTGCCTCGAAAAGCTGCGGTGTCACCTGCCCGAGGCAGTGGTACTTTCCGTCGCTCGCCGATGGAAAGACTTGAAATTCCGCACCGGGGCTTGCTGTCCGCGACGGCGTCGCCCGGGACCGCATCACCCGGGACCGCATCACCCGGGACCGCGTCGCCCGAGCCGCGGCGCCGCCACTGAACCGCGAGAGGGAGTCGATGTCGTCAGTCGTGGTGCGGCCGCTCGTCGTCGTTCGGGAGCATTCGGGCGGGTTCTTCTCGGCGTTCCCCGCGGTGGACCCGGCCCTGATCAGCTACGGCGACGAGCCAGAGCAAGCGCTCGACGAGCTGCGATTGTTTCTGAGCGAGCACTTCTCACGAATCGACCCCGACGACGTGCTCGAATTCGTCGTGCCGGAGCCCGCGAGCACACGCGAAGTTTCGGTCATGCTCCCACGAGCGGACGCCGCTCGCGACGAGCGGGTGAGGACGCCGATCTCCATCACGGTCGTCGAGCTCGAAGGGGCGCGGGGGGCGCGGTGGATGTTGATCCCCGTGCTCAACCAGGTTTGCTACGTGCCCGAAGAGCATGCTGCAGATCCGGACGCGCTGCTCTCGAAGGAAATCGTCCGGCTCGCCGCTGCGAGTGACATCGGCGGCGCCGACTACTTCGACCTGCTGCCCACGACGTCGTTCGAGCTCGAGCGCCTCGGGGTAGAAGTCGACCGCGAGGCGGGCAAGGAGCGAGAAAGCACTCGCCGGGCGAGGGCCGAGCGGCAGAAGCTCCGCGCCGCGAGGAAGCTCCTCGCCTCCGTCGCACAACTCTTGAAACCCGGGGACGACGAGGTCCTCCACCGCGACATCGCGGGATTGCGTTCGCTGCTAGAGTCTCCGTCTCGCTCGAGCGTAGCGCTCGTCGGTCCCGCCGGCGGCGGCAAGTCCGCGCTCATGCGAGCGGCGTCCCGAGGGCTCGGGCGCGAGGTTCACCGCACCAGCGGGGCCGAGCTCGTGGCCGGGCAGTCATTCGTCGGCCAACTCGAACAGCGAGTCGACGACGTCATGAAAGCCGTCGAGCTTCTCGACGTGGTGCTGTACTTCGAGGCGTTCGACGACCTCTTTGCTGGCCAGTCCGGCGGGTACGAGGACATCGCCGGAGCCATGCAGCGCTACATCGAACGCGGCCGTGTGCGCATCGTCGGCGAGCTCGATCCGGAGCAGTACGACCGCCTTCAACATCGGCACGTCGGATTCTTCAGCCATTTGCACCGCATCAGTGCCGAGGCGCTCGACCGCGCCCAAACCATCGATGTGCTCGAAGCCCGCGGGCAAGCCGCGAGACGCCGAGAGCACCCGGCGCTCGAGCCAGCGGCCATTCCGCTGGTGGTGGACCTCGTCGAGCGCTACGAGCCCTACCGGTCTCTCCCTGGCAAGGCCGTAGCACTCGTCGAAGAGCTCGTTGCCGCTCGCCGAGCGGAGGGCCAGACCGACGGGCCGCTCGAGCTCCGCACGGACGACGTGCTGCGCCACGTCAGCGTGAAGACCGGCGTGCCGGAGTTCCTACTGCGGGATGAACGCAGCCTGTTGCTCGAACGTGTGGAGGAGACATTCCGCCGAGGACTGGTCGGACAGGAGAGCGCCGTTCGTCGCGTCGCCGAGACCCTGTGCGCGGTCAAAGCGGGGCTGCAGCCCGGCGCGAAGCCGCTCAGCACGTTCCTGTTCGTCGGTCCGACCGGTGTCGGTAAGACCGAGCTCGCCAAGGCGCTCGCGCGGTTCTTGTTCGGTTCTGCCGAACGCCTCGCGCGCTTCGACATGAGCGAGTACTCGGACGCGTACGCCGCCGATCGCCTCATCCGGGGAACCGACCACGCCGATGGCGTGCTCACCCGTCGGATCCGCGAGCAGCCGTTCAGCGTGCTGTTGCTGGACGAGATCGAGAAGGCGAGCCCCGCCGTGTTCGACCTACTGCTGCAAGTGTGTGGCGAGGGCCGGCTGAGCGACGCCGAAGGGCGCGTAGCGTACTTCAAGAACTCCATCATCGTGATGACGAGCAATCTGGGGGCGCAACACCGCGGCTCCGTATTGGGCTTCGGCGGCGCGGAAGTCGACGATGCCAACTACTACATGCAGCAGGTTCGAGAGCACTTCCGCCCGGAGTTCCTCAACCGACTCGACACAATCGTCTGTTTCTCGAGCTTGACCCGCGAGCAGATTCACGATGTAGCCAAACTGTCCACCGACCGGATTGCTCGCCGGGTCGGCTTCGAAGAGCAAGGCATTCGCGTCTGGGTCGCCGACGACGCGATCGCCGCACTCTCCGATGACGGGTTTTCGCCCGACTATGGAGCGCGCGGACTGCGGCGCCACCTGGAACAGGCGCTGACGGCGCCCATCTCGCACCTCGTCGCCCAGCTCGGCGCGTCAGCGTCCGGTCAGCTGATCGCGGTGCACAGCGCGAGCCGAGAGCTCGAAAACAAGGAGCTCTGCCAAGAATCCGGCGAGCCAGCGCTCTCGGAAGAGCTCCTCCGACTCGAGCGCGGCGGCCTCAGCTTTCGTGTCATGCGCCGCAAGCGTCGACGCGAGCTCACAGACTTGACCGGAGTCGTCGCCATCAGCGCCAAACGTCGGCAGACGATGCGGTGGTCGAGGCTCCCACCTATCACCGCACTTCGCGAACGTTTGGGAGAAATCGCGGTCGAACTCAATCGCGGCTCCCGCCGTCGAGCGCGACGCCAGACGAGCGGAATGGACACACTGCTCGGCCGCCTCTCGATCGAGCACGGGAGCCTGCAGGAAATCCTGAGGCCGCTCGACGAGGCTCACCAGGAGCTCGAATCCATCGAGGAGCTAGTTGTCGGATCGGTCTACGACAACGACGAACCCAAGTTTTTCGAGACGGAAGCCGACGCCGCGTTCCAGCGGTTTCGTCGACATCTCGTCGCCGCTCTCTTGGCAACGAGCCAAGAAAACGAGATCGCTCTCATCGCCCACGACCTCGACGAAGGCGGAGCACTCCGCTCTTGGACCGACGCCCTTCTGGCCTCGCTCGACGCTCGGGGCTGGCAAGGCCTCGTCCACGTGGATCGCGGCGAACGAAAACCCGAGCAGGTTTGGCCCACGATGAAAAAGCGACGGTGGGGTCCGCCGCTCACCCCCAACGAGTTCGTCGAGCGTCATGGGGGCCCCAATTCCGAGCGGCCGTTTTCCAGCCTCATGGTGCGCGTCAAGGGGCCCGCCGCCGGCGCGTTGCTTTCCTTCGCCGTCGGAAGATATCGCTACCACTCCGAGCAAGATCACGAAGAGCTGTGGGTTCGTCTCGCACGCCCGCGCTGGCAGATCGACGAGGAAGACTGGAAAACGCCCGCGCTGGCGCCGACGTTCGACCGCGAAGTCGGGGTGCGTCAACCGCTACGCGTTTCGTTCGGCGAGGATCCGGGAAAGGCGCGCACCGACGACGCCGACCTGTTCCTCGACGGCCTCGTAGCCGGAGATCTGTTTCGGCGCTGGGAGGAGTTGGTGTTCGATTGGGTGGTTGACGTGGCCGAGGGCGGCGATCCGTACTTGCCGCCGGGCTGAGCCATGCAAATCGCCGTCAGCCTCTACCAATGCAAGCGGTCGTCCACTTGGCGCCTCGCCCCGGTCGTGCCTGGTCTGTTCGGCTGGGCAACCGGGTCGAGAGATCCCGGAAAGGCCCGTTTGCGAACCATCGAGCGAATTCGCCGAGAGGTGAAAAAACTCGATCGAAAGCACCTCTGCCGACTCGTCGTGCCCCCTGGGCGGCGTCTAGAGCGCGTGCACGTCGAGCTCACGTTACGCGATGGCCCCGAAAAGCGGCGGACCGCTGGCGTATTCCCCGTCGTGCTCGAGCGGCGCGCTGCTGGAGCCGAACGGCTGCTCGAGGTGGGTTATCACCCGCTACACCCCACCCGCTGGTTCGAGGTGCGCGAGGACACCCCGCTCTCCGAACAGGTGCGGCGGGCCTACGGCCGGACGCTCGACCCCGAAGAGGACCTCGATTTTCTAAAAGCCGAGCCGAGCGACAAGCTCGTCACCATTCGTTTCGACGTCGATCCGCCGAGCTTGCTCGACCTCTTGAACGACAAACCCGATGTGGAGCAGACGACCGCCGGGCACTCGGCACGCCTGGACGAGCTGTTGCGCGTCGCGGTCAACCAGACCGCGCGGGCGGCGGAAGGCAAGCTGCCGACCGGCTTGGCGCGTGAACCCTACCGGAGCCGGCTACAGCAGTTGTTGTGCGGCACCCTGAAGGCGCCGGTTCTCGTCGTGGGCCCGCCGGGCAGCGGCAAGTCCACGGTCATCGCTCGAGCGGTCAGCGATCTGCTCCACTCTGACGACTTTGCGGCGCATCAAAACCTCGACCGAGTACACAACGTGCTCAGCCTGCGTGGTCGCCACATCATCGCCGGCATGTCCTACGTGGGCCAATGGGAAGCCCGGTGCATGGCACTGCTCCAACGAGCGCGAAAGAAGAAGCTCGTCCTGTGGGCGGACGACGTGCACGCTTGGGGCAGCATCGGGCGAACGACCGTCAGCGAACGCTCGCTGGCGGATTTTTTCCGGGGGCCCTTGGCCCGCCGGGACCTCCTGCTCATCGGCGAATGCACGCCGGAACAGCTCTCGGTGCTCGAACACGACGCGCCGGGTTTCGCCGCCACCTTCGCACGGGTCCGCGTCGAGCCGACGACGGAACCTCAAACCCTCGGCGTGATGCTGCACGGTAGCCGTCGGCTCGAACGCGAGCTCGACGTCGCGTTCGACTCTCGTTGCTTTCGTTCGATCGCGAGCGCCGCGAGCACGCTGACAACAGGATCGGCGTTTCCAGGCAAGGCTCTTGGCCCCCTCGACGCGCTAGCCAGGGAGCGCGCTGGCGAGCGACGCAACGACGACGAAGACGACGAGCCCGCGATCGAGCCTCGCGACGTCATTGGGTACTTCTCTCGCCAGACGGGGCTACCCGAGACACTGCTCGTGGCCGCGCACCCGCTCGAGCCGAGCACTCTAGTTCGCGAGCTCGGCCAACAGATCATGGGTCAACCGACCGCGCTCGACGCCGCCGCGGACCTCGTTTTGGGCGTCAGAGCCAAGACCTCCGAGCCGGGGCGCCCTTACGGTGTTTTCCTGTTCACCGGCCCCACCGGTACCGGAAAAACCGAGCTCGCCAAGTGCATCGCGGAATATCTGTACGGGCAGTCGAACCGCCTCGTGCGCTTCGACATGGGAGAGCTCAATACCCTGGACGCTCCGGGCCAGCTCATCGGCGATCGAGCCAACCCCGAAGGAAAGCTGACCCGCGCCGTGCGCGCGCAACCTTTCAGCGTGCTTTTGTTCGACGAAATCGAAAAAGCGCACCCCTCGGTTCTCAATCTCATGCTGCAGCTGTTCGACGACGCGCGCCTGACCGACGCAACCGGCACCGTGGCCGACTTCACCCACACCGTCATCATCATGACGAGCAACCTCGGAAGCGGCGAGCGTAGAATCCGCGGCTTCGCTTCGGATCCCGACAGCGTCAGTCAAGACGTGAGCAAGGCGGTGCGCGAATTTTTCGCACCGGAGCTCTTCAATCGAATCGATCGCGTCGTCGCTTTCCGACCGCTCGAGAGATCGACGGCGCGCGACATCGCCCGCAAGGAGCTCGCCAAGTTGGCAGCGAGGCCTGGGCTCACCGAGCGCAACGTCTTCGTGCGGGTGACCGACGCCGTCGTCGACCGTGTCGTCGAGGATGGGTACAGCCACGAGTACGGGGCGCGGGCCGTCAAGCGACACATCGACCGGAATGTGGGCGATGTCTTGGCGCGCACCCTGGTCAGCGACGGTGCGGCGGCGATGAAGCTCTTGTGGCTACATCAGCGAGAGGACGGCGTCGGCGTCTACGCCGAGGCACTCGCCGAAGCCGAGACGGTGTCCGGCGCGGGCGACGTGGAGCCGCTTCTCTCGGCGGACCCTTTCGAGCTCGAACGGTTCGTTCCCGACGCGCTCGAAGAGCTCCGGCAGATAGAAACCGACGGCCGATTCGAGGACCTCGGGGCTCAGCTGAGTCGCGAGCTCGCCGGGTTCCGGCTCGGCGACGAGGGGGCTGCCGACCGATTGTTCTCGCTCGACGCCGTCGTCGCTCACATTTCTCGTCTTCGGCGACGACTCGAATCGCACGCGACACGCGACGCTCGGCTACAAGCCGTCGAACGCCAGCGAAAGCGCCGAGCGGGCGAGGCGGTAGCCGCCGACGACTATTCGACTCTCGGCGCCAGCTTCGGGAAACGTCGCGACCGAAGCGAGCAACGTCCGAGCCGTCTCGTTGGCGAGGCCGAGCGAGTGCGTCCCGGCAAAAAGCAGCAGCGCCTGCTCGGCGATCTCGCCGAAGTTCGCCTGCTCGCCGGCATGCTCGATCGAGTCGAGCAGCAGGACCAACACGTCTGCTCACTCGAGCTTCTCCGGCTTGCCGCCCAGCACGAGTCCCGACGCTTCTCGCGCGGCAACCCAGGACTACTCGAGTGGTTGGCACGTGCCTACGCCTCGAGCCGAGGGCGACTCGACGGCGCCGCCGCAACCCTCGGCGACGGACGGCAGGAAACCGCGAGCACGATGGGTGAGCTCTCCGATCTCTTGGAAGCGCGCCCCCGGCAGCTCGCTTTGCGACTGCTAGGCCCCGGCGTCACGGCGCTCTTGGCGGGGGAACATGGTTGCCACGTTCGCCGCGCAGTCGGCGTCGGGCCGGAAATCGTTCGGGTGCGAGTACTCGCAGGCAGCCACGACCCGAGAGGTATCCTGGAAGAACACAAACGCGCGCGTCGGGCGTTCGAACGAGCACTCGAAGCCTCCGGATCCCTGCCCCCGAATCCGGCCGCGCTCCTACCGATCGTGCGGACCATCATTTTCGACCCGGCCGAGGGTGGGCCCGCCACGGCGTCCATCGAGGACTACCGACTCGCGCACGCGGCAAGTCGTCGCGTGCGCGACCTCGGGGAGCTGCTTCGCGATTTCTGGTTGCTCGATGCCGGCCGATCGACGACTCGCAGGTCCACGCCATGAAGCGCTCGTGCCGCGTTTATTTCATCCGAGATGCCGGCGGCCTCTTGACCGGGTTGCTCATGCCTCGAACGAGCACGCGGCTTCGAATTTCAGCCACCGGTCCGAGTGAAGAAAGCGTTCTGGAGCAGCTCGATGCCGAGCTATCGACACGGATCGGCGACGACCTCGAAGCGTTCGAGTCATTCCTCTGGCTCGCTGACGTTCGCACGGCGAACGTCACCGTCGAAGTGCGACCACAGACGACCGTGGGCAAACGTCGGATCATAGGAAAGAACAAGATCCCGATCGAAGTGACCTACGCGTGGGCAGCGGTCTCCGACGGCAAACGGGGTGACCCCGCAGGCTATCGGGTGATGGTGCCTCGCTTCGGCTGGACGTTCGTACTCGAGGAGCTCGGCATGGCTCCGGAAGTGCTGCGGCAGGCGATCGGGACGGATCTGACCGGGGAGAGCAGCGGCTCACTCTTCGGGTTCCGCGAAGCGACTCGGGAGTACGTCTCGACGTGGACACCGAAAGCCCATCGCAAGCGGAAGCTCCATGCGGAAGACGAGCTGTACGACGAGTTCCCGCATCTTCGACAAATCGCCGAAAACTGGGGCGTGCTCTCGCGTGCGGGCAAGCTCGGTCGGCACTTCGGCACCACCGACTCTGCCTCGTACGACGCCGTGCTGACCCCGGAGCGAAAAACCTCGGTCCTGCTCGTCGGTCCTTCCGGGGTCGGAAAAACCGAGTGGGTGCGAGAGCTCGCCCGACGGGCCGCCAGGACCAGCGAAGGCGGGGCGTTCGATGGCGTGCAGGTTTGGGCGACATCGGCCGAACGCATCATGGCGGGCATGACCTACCTCGGCATGTGGGAGGAGCGCTGCCTCAACGTCGTCGAAGAGCTGCGCGACGAAGGCCACTTCCTCTACGTCGACCGGCTGAGCGCGTTGGCTCGAGAGAGATCCGGAGCTTCGTCCATCGCGGATCTGATGCTGCCGGCCGTTCGGAACGGGGAGATTGCACTCATCGCGGAGTCGACGTTCGAAGAATATCAACGTCTGCAGGTCGTCGCGCCGGCGCTCCTTGCCTGCTTCCGAGTCGTGCGGCTCGAACCCACGACGCCGGAGGCGACCGCGGCGCTCGTCACGGAGTATCAAGAGCGACACCACTCGCCCTCACGCCTCCATCCCGATGCCACGAGACGGCTGCTTCGATACCTGGCGTTTTTTCGCAAGGACGTCGCATTTCCGGGCAAGGCGCTTCTGTTCCTCGACTGGCTCGAGAAACAAGCCCCGACGAGCAGAGCCACGCCGGCGCGCACCAGGACGGTCAGCGGCAGAGACGCCGATCACTTGTTTTCACGTTATTCGGGGTTGCCCGAAAAGCTGCTGAGCGACGACGAAACCGGCGACGCTGATTCACTGAGCGTGGAGCTGCAAGCCGGAGTGGTCGGACAAGACTCGGCCTGCCGAC
This sequence comes from Polyangiaceae bacterium, assembly GCA_029261965.1. Classification (GTDB taxonomy): domain Bacteria; phylum Myxococcota_A; class Polyangia; order Polyangiales; family Polyangiaceae; genus JAJDAH01. The sequence continues at coordinate 1,243 of JAJDAH010000066.1, read as the reverse complement.
TCGCCGCGCAGGTCCTGGCGCGCTTCAAGGCGGGCGTGAACGATCCCGAAAAGCCGATCGGTAGCCTGCTCTTCGTCGGGCCGACGGGAGTCGGCAAGACTGAGCTCGCAAAACAGCTCGCTCGGTTCATGTTCGGGAGCGACGAGCGCCTCATCCGGCTCGACATGAGCGAGTACATGCTCGCTGACTCGACCGGACGGCTGCTCGCCGACGAAAAGGGATCCTCGAGCTTGGCTCAACGAGTTTCGCGAAACCCTCTGAGCCTCGTTCTGCTCGACGAAATCGAAAAGGCTCACCCGGCGGTCTTCGATTTGCTCCTCGGAGTTCTCGGCGAGGGCAGGATGACCTCTCTCGGAGGTCGGCTCGTGGACTTTCGCATGGCGCTCATCGTCATGACGAGCAACCTGGGGTCAGGGGCTTCTCGCGCTGGCTTCGGACAACAAAGCCGCGATCCCGAGCAATCGCTTCGGGCAGTGAAGCAGCATTTTCGCCCCGAGTTTTTCAACCGCATCGACGACGTCGTTCCATTTCTCGAGATTTCGGCCGATGCCCTCCGCCTCATCGTCGAGCTCGAGCTGGAGAAGGTCCGTGAGCGCGAGGGGCTGCGGCGCCGTAACCTGACGGTCGAGGTGGACGACGCCGCCAAGAGTCGTCTCGCGGAGCTCGGCTACGATCCCGAGTATGGCGCTCGCCCCCTGAAACGCGCCATCGAAGAGCACGTCATCACTCCCATCGCCATCGAGCTTTCGCGGCAACCGAAGCTCGCGGATCGAACCATAAGGGTGACGACTTCAGAGACTGGCTTGCGCGTGCTGATGTAGCGCAGCCACTATTTCCGCCGCTCGAAGATGTCGACGGGGGGCGGCTTCTCTTCCGGATCGGGCTTCGACGTCGTCTTGGGAGCGGGCTTCGGGGCGGCCTTGGGCGCAACGCTCGGCTTTGGCTTGGCCCGGACCCGCGGCGTCGGCTGGAGCGGCGGTGACTTCGCTTCGGCAGCGGCCGCGTCGGTTCCACCGTCGGGTTTCGCAGCAGCACTCGACGGTGGCTCTTTTTCCGTCGGGGCTTCTTCCGCTGGCGCGGCCGACGACGCCGACGAGACGGTGGTGGCCGGGGCAAAAGATTCACCCGTTGGCGGAGCGGCCGCGGAGTCTCCCGAACCATCGGCGCGGGGCCAGAGCAAGAGCAAGGCGATTGCCGCTGCGAGCGCTGCAGCCCCCGCGAGCACCATCCATCCGCCGCGCGA
>JAJDAH010000065.1 GCA_029261965.1 Polyangiaceae bacterium | reverse complement strand
ACGACAATGAGACCTCTCTACCGACGCACCCCGCGCCGGGTGCCACGCGCGCGTGCTCAGCACAAGCCCATTGAAGTCTCCACGCGCCTCGCGCCTCGCGCACGGAACGCCGTTGGGCTATCGCTTGATTAGGGACTAGTGCGCCGCGGTATGGACGATCTCCCGGAGTCACTCCGCCTCGTGCTCGTCCTGAGGGACATCGAGGGCTACAATACTGACGAAACAGCACGATTACTCGAGACCACTCCGGGAGCCGTGAAGACTCGCCTCCACCGCGCCCGCTGTGCGCTCAAACGCTTGCTCCAGCCCATCTTCGAAACGGAGGAGGCCGAATGAAGCCGGTCGCAGTATTCGCACCGCTCCCGGGCATGATGACCTGCCGGGAGTTCGAGGATCTCATGTACGCGTACCTCGAACATGAGCTGCCGTGGTACCGCAGGCTGTTCGTCTGGCTGCACTTCGTCCTGTGCAGAGAGTGTCGTGCGTATGTTCGGCGCTACAATTATTCGCTGGAGGCAGGGAAAGCGGTATTTGCCGCGCCCGAGGAACCCGTGCCCGACGACGTCCCCCGAGAGCTCATCGCCGCCCTTCGCAAGGCCCGCGACCGCAAGGCCACCGAATAATCTCTCGGCCGCTTTTCGCGATGCCTGATGACTTACGCGCAGCCACGAGTTCGACCGCTTCCGGCGGAAGCTGCCACGGGGATTACGCCCGCGTCGCCGTCGCTAGGATCGCTGTTCAGGTAGTGATCGACGCTGAGCCGTCCAGCGCCGAAGAAGAAGAGCACTCCCAGCATTGCCAGAACGAGGGCCGACAGCTCGAGCGATTGGCCGCGGGAGAAAAGGCCTTCTCCTGCGTGCACAAAGAAGACGGCGCCGGCGAGAGGTGGGATCTGAGCGAGCGTCGCGGCGCGCGTGAAGAGGCCGATGGCGAGCATCAGTCCGCCGGCCATATGCGCGAGTGCGACGTAGTGAGAAAGCGCGAACGGCCAGAACCATTCGCCGCTCTCGTCCAGGTAGTTGAGGAGCATGTCCGGATTCGAGATGAACAGCGCTCCCCTCACGAACAAACCAATGCCGAGATAGATCCGCAACAGGTCGAGACCAATATCCCGACGTTGACTCAGCAGGGCGCACAGGCGCTTCACGTATTCCATTGCATGACCTTTCTTGTGAAAGCTCGCCAGCCCCGTGACATCCGGGCAACGCCCCTGTGTGCACGAGCTTCTGGTTGTACAATGAGCTACGAGTCGCCTCTCGTACGGGTTTCACCCGCCGGCATCGCTGGTACTCGAGGGCGGTGCCGACGTCGCCAGCATGGTTCAGCCGAGCAAGCGTCGGTAGCAGCGGCTAATGAACGAGGCCATGCTTCTTGCCCACCGCGTGGAACGCCTCCAGCCCGCGGTCGAGGTGGTGGCGGTCATGGGTCGCCATGTAGCTCGTGCGAAGCATGGCGTGTTTGGGCGGTACACCGGGTGAGATGAACGGGTTGGTGTATATCCCGTGCTCGTCGAGCAGGTCGCGCCACATCATGATCGTGCGGTAGTCGTCCCGCACGTAGATGGGGATCACCGCAGTTCGCGTCGGCCCGACGTCGAAGCCCATCTTCTCGAGCTCCTCCCGCATGTAGGTGAAATTTTCCCGAAGCTTGGCGAGCCTCCACGGCTCCTCTTGCATGAGCTCGAGGGCCGCACTGGCCGCTGCGACCGACGGCGGCGCCGCACTCGCCGCGAACATGAAGGACGGCGCAAAGTGCCGGATGTAGTCGAGCGTCTTCCGCTCCCCCACAAGCCAGCCGCCCGTGCTCGCGAGTGATTTGCTGAACGTGCCGCCGATGAGATCCACTTGGTCGGCCAAGCCGAACGAGTAGGGAGTTCCCTTGCCGTCGGGACCCACGACGCCCAGACCATGCGCGTCGTCGACGAGCAACCGCGCGCCGTGTTTCTTGACGATGGGAACGATCTCGTCGAGCTTCGCAATCTCCCCTTCCGCGCTAAACACGCCGTCAGTGGCTACCAAGGCCCCTTCGGCGTCGTCCAGCTTGGCCAGGCACCGGTCGAGCGACTTGGCGTCGTTGTGGCGATAGCGAACCATGCGTGCGCCCGAAGCCTGGGCTAACCGTACGCCATCGTAGATCGAGGCGTGTACGTTGCGGTCGATGACCGCAACGCTCGTCTTGTTCGACAGGAGCGATGAGAGCGTGGCCAGGTTGACTTGATACCCAGTCGTGAAAACGAGAGCGGACTCTTTGCCCATGAACGCCGCGAGCTTCGCTTCGAGCTCGTCGTGGAGCTTCATCGAACCGTTCACGAGCCGCGAGCCGGTCATGCTCGTTCCGAATCGTGCGACAGCATCTCGGGCGGCCTCACGGACCTTTGGGTGCGTCGTCAGACCAAGATAGTTGTTCGAGCCGAACATGATGACGGAGCGGCCATCGAGCTTCGCGGTTGGCCCGTCGTTCTGCTCGATCGGTCGGAAGAACGGATAAAGCCCCATCTCCCTGGCCGTGTCCGCGGCCGTGAAGCTGTAGGCCTTCTCGAACACGTCGGCGCCACCCATGCCGGGGATGTTCGTTCGCTCTTTGAGTGACGCTTCCAGGTTCGGCGGCGTCGCGACGCCGATACTCATCGCCCCGCCGACGGCCTCCGGGTGACGCTCTTGAGCGCCCTCTCCGCCCATCGGCGGTTCTATGTGACTGAGCGGCTCCGACATTGTTCCCCTCTACGAGCCGAGGTCGTCCTGGGTTACAAGAGTCTACCGGACGGTATTGCGCAGCTTTATTTTGTTACGGAGAAACCTTCCGTCACTGCTCAGCGTTCCTACCTGCACATGGCAAGTGCTCAGCATGGGCGCTGGCGCACCGGCGGCACGACGGACAACACGACGGGGTCCGTTCCGCCTTTCTCTGCGCTCGTGAAGGTGCCGGAGGTCGAGGATCCGATCAACCGGTGGATGCACCGCCCGCTCGCCTACGCATTCGTTCGTGCCATCTACCACACGCGGCTGACGCCCAACGGCGTCACCTTCCTCGCGATGACGGTCGGGGTGACCGCCGGCGCGATGTGGGCGTGGGGAACCGCCGAAGCGCTCGTTGCAGGCGGAATTCTGCTCTGGACGTCAGCGATTCTGGACGGCGCCGACGGGATCCTCGCCCGAGCGAAAAATCAGCAGTCGCAGTATGGGCGCGCGCTGGATGGGGCAGCGGACATGGTCGTTGCCGGTGCGACCGTTTTCCCGGCCGCGGCGTGGGCATGGTCCCAGCTCGGAGGGGGAGCACTCGTCGCCACCCTGTGCGTGGCTGCAATCGTGACAGCGGTCGTACATGTGGAGCTGTACGACTTCTACAAGGAGTCTTTTCTCCGGCTCACTCAGCCCGAGCGCGGTGGCGAAGGCGAAGACTCGGCCGATGTCGAGCGTCGACTCACTGAGCTCGAAGCCCGCGGCGGGCCGTTGCTCACGCGAATCGCAGTCCGGCACGTGCTCTTGCCATTCGTTCGTCGGGCGCGGGCGCTCGTCTCCATCACGAACCCCGCCGCGCTCCGTGACGGCGTGCGGTTCGTCGTCAACAGCCAAACTGCGACAATCTACAAGAAACACAACGCAGCCCCAATGAAGGTGTGGGCCGCCATTTCTCTTGCCCCGCACAGCTACCTACTCGCCATCTGTGGGATGCTGGGACGCTTCGACGTGTACCTGGGGATCCGACTCATTCTGATGAACGTGCTCTGCGTCGTCGTCGTCGTCTGGCAGCGCGTCGCAACCAAACGAACGCTGAGTGAGCTTGGCGCGATTGGCGCGAGCCCCGTCCGAGCGCATTAGTCAGCGAGAACGATTGCCGGCTTCGGCAGCAAGAGTGCGCGGCCGGACTCGGCAAAACGCGAGTGTCGCGGTCAGCGCGTCACTTGAGCCCGACTGTCGCCTCCACGACATTGAATGCGTGGTCACCGAGCTTCTCGAAGCTCGTGAGCATGTCTGAAAACAGTATCCCGGCAGAGGGTGTGCAGTCTCCCCTCGTGAGGCGTTCGACATGGGCCTGCCTGTACTCGGAACGCAGCGCATCGAGCTCCTCCTCGCGTCGCCTGGCCGCCGGTATCGGGTCTGCTCCCGCGTTCGAGATGAGTGCCTTCATCGCGTCGACAACCTCGATCGCCTTTGCCGCCATGGCCTGGAGCTCGGCATCTCCGTCGGTCGTGAACATGGCGTCCGTGGCCGTCTTTCGCCCGAGGATCCTCGCCAGCTTCTCGCAATGATCTCCCATGCGCTCGAGGTCGTTGATCATGCTCAGCAGCGAGATCGCTTCACGGTTGCTCGCAGTCGACAAGGTCCCGTGAGTCAGCGCAGCGAGAAAAGCGTTTATCTCGAGCTCGAGAAAATCCGTCGTGTTCTCGTCCTCGACGATGCGTGCGATGGTCTCCGGCAGGGCCTTCGGATCCAGCGTCAACCCGTCGCGAACATCGTGGAGCATTCGCGAAACGATCGCCGCCATGCGCTCGACTTCGCTTCTTGCCGCAGTGATCGCCAGCTCGGGTGTGGCCATGAGCGGCGTCGAGATGTACTGCAGGGCGCGTCCGTCCTTGTCAGACTCGCTCGCCGGCACCAGTCCACGGGCGACCCGCTCGAGTGGTCCGATCAGTGGAAGCATCACAGCGGTGTTGAGCACATTGAAAATGGTGTGAAACGCAGCAATGTGTGTCGGGATCGCCACGAGGCGAGCTTGTTCCGTGTCCAACCATGGATCGCCCGGAAGCAGCATGTCGACGACTTGAAGGAACGGACCGAACAGCAACACGACCCACACGACGCCAAACGCATTGAACAAGAAGTGACCTCGAGCAGCTTGCCGAGCCGCGCGAGTTGCGCCGATCGCCGCCAGGTTCGCAGTCACGGTCGTCCCGATATTTTCACCGAGCACCAATGCCGCCGCAGTCGGGAAATGATCAGGCCGCTGGCCGCCGTTGCCAGGGTGATCGCCATCATCGCGCTGGAGGACTGTAGGATCATCGTCAATACGGCCCCCACAGCCACGAGGCCGAGGCGCGGGAAGAGCGAGCTCGGCGAAAATGTCGTGAGCCACTGCTGCACGAGTGGCGAGGACTTGACGTCCGGAAGCCCTGATTTGATGAGAGCGAGCCCCAGGAAGAGCAAACCGAACCCTACGAGCACCTCGCCGACCCGGTGAGGCATCCGCCAGCGCCGGATGAACTGAGCGAAGAACCCGATGCCAATCAACGGAACCGCAAAGCTCGTCAGCTTCACCTTGAAGCCTATCAGGCTGACGATCCAAGCCGTGGTAGTGGTGCCGATGTTTGCACCAAACGTGACCCCAAGCGCCTGGGTCAACGTGAGAAGTCCAGCACTCACGAACCCAACGACCATGACTGTCGTCGCACTCGAGGATTGCACGACCGTGGTGACGACGACGCCCGACAGTACGGAGCTGAACCGGTTCTGGGTCGCGCGACCGAGGACCGCACGCAGCCGGGCCCCGGCCGCCTTCTGCAAAGCCTCGCTCATGACGCGCAGGCCGTAGAGGAAGACCCCAAGCCCGCCGATCAAGTTCAACACGACGATGAGCGTTTCCATGTTCCTCGAAGGGGCGGGCTGCTGCGGCGCTCGAGAGTCTGGCGGCGCTCGAGAGTCTGGCGACCCCCGAGCGTGTGGATACGTCCGGAACGAGTGCGGCGTTTCGCTCTAGCGACAAACTACTGCCGAAGCGTGTAGCCCCCGTGCTGCAATACCGCCTTGGCGACTTGATCTCGGAGCGCCAAGGCATTGAGGGGCGTTCGCTTCTCGAGCCGAGCTAGCATTTTCATCTCGGTGCTGAACTCTTCACCCTCGGCGATCCACATCAGGATCTCCCGACACGCGTCGAAGACGCGGGTATGAGCGGTAGAGCAAAACAGTCGAGTCATCGCCACGGGGATGGCGGACGCAGCCGCTCCCTGCTCGGTTTCGAACTGTAGCCCGCGAGCGGTGGCGCTATCCATCGCGAAGACGTCGATGGTCGCGTCAGCGAGGTTGCCGAGAACCTGCTGCTGGTCCTTCAAACTTTCCCCGAGCTTTCGCCCAACAAACGACATGGTGTAGAGGACTGCAGATTTGCACGCTTCGACGGTCTGGCACTCGGTGGCGAGCGGTCCGTCGCTTCTGGGCGGAGGCATCGTCTTGTTCGCCTCCAGCTGCTTGGTGATACGCCCAACCGCCTCGAACAAAGCGAGCTGGCCGCGCATGGCGCGTTTGAGCAAGGTCGCAGTCACGATCAATCGGTTGATTTCGTTCGTGCCCTCGAAAATTCGGTTGATGCGCGAGTCTCGAAAGAACCGCTCGATCGGATATTCCTCGATGTATCCGTAGCCCCCGAGTATTTGCAGAGCTTCATCCGACGCATAGTCGAACGCCTCGCTTCCGAACACCTTCAGAATCGATGCCTCCACCGTGTACTCTTCGATCACCCGCACCATCTCGGCATCGTGGTCCGGCGCGTCGTCTGGGAGATCGTGCACCCGTCGGTCGATGAGACCCGCCGTCCGATAGGCCATCGACTCTGCGACGTAGACTAGAGTCGCCATCTGGGCAAGCTTCCTCGCGACGAGACCAAATTCGCCGATGGGTCGGCCAAACTGTTCGCGCTGGGCCGCGTGAGCTGCGGCGTGGGCGAGACATTCGCGCGCGGCGCCGGCGGAACCGACCCCGAGCTTCCACCGTCCGACGTTGAGGATGTTGAACGCAATCTTGTGGCCCCGTCCGATCTCACCGAGGACATTCTCCACGGGTACCTTCACGTCGGTGAGAATCACCTGGCATGTCGAAGAGCCGCGGATCCCCAGCTTGTGCTCCTCGGGGCCCGTGCTGAGGCCATCGAGCTCCCGCTTCACGATGAAAGCCGTGAACTTGTTCCCGTCCACCTGAGCAAACACGATGAAGACGTCCGCGAAACCCGCGTTGGTGATGAACTGTTTCGTGCCGTTCAGAATGTAGTGCTTTCCGTCCTTCGAAAGCACCGCGGTCGTTTTCGCACTCAGCGCGTCCGAGCCCGAGCTGGGTTCCGTCAGTGCGTAGGCTGCTATCCATTCCCCGGTGGCGAGCCTCGGGAGAAAGCATTGCTTTTGCTCCTTCGTCCCGAAGTACACGATTGGGAGAGTGCCGATGCCGGTGTGAGCGCCGATCGAGACAGCAAACGACCCCACCCGCGTCAGCGTTTGTGTCATCAGCATGCTGGTTGCCTTGTCCGCCCCGAGCCCGCCGTACTCTTCGGGGATGTCGACGGAGAGAAGTCCGATCTCACCCGCCTTCACCATGAGGTCGCGCAGCAACGTCAGGTTCTTCCCCTCGATCTCTGCTATGCGCGGCACCACCTCTTTCAGAGAAAAATCGTTGGCGGTGCGAAAGTACATCTTCTGTTCGTCCGAGAATCGTTCGGGCGTGAAAATTTCGTAGCTGCCAACGGGCTCGATCAAAAACTCCCCGCCCTGGCACAGCTTGTGCGCGAGATGCACTGGCTCGTTCACTGAGTTTCTCCTGGGGTGCGCACGGTCATCGCCGCGCGTGATATTCGCGGAACCCTAGCGGATCCGACTTTCGGCGTGCAACGCGAGCTGCGCCGTTTGCGTGAGCGGCGCACGAAGCGTCCCACCACTCGTAACCTCCGACCAACCTCTGGCATCCAAAGGATCACGCAGGTCAGCACGGCACGAGCCAACACGCTGTGCGGACGGCGAAACGGCAGGGAACACGCGGCTTGAGAGAAATCGAACAATGAAATCCCCCACCGTGGCCGAACATATCGCCGAAGCGCTGGCAAAAGCTGGCGTCGAGCACGTCTACGGGGTGGTCGGCGATTCGCTGAACAGCTTCACGGAGGCGATTCGGCGCACAGAAGGAATCGACTGGGTCGGGGTGCGCCACGAAGAAGCCGGCGCGTTCGCAGCGGGCGCCGAGGCGCAGCTCACGGGACGACTCGCCGTCTGCGCGGGCAGCTCGGGGCCTGGATGCATTCATTTGATAAACGGGCTCTACGACGCGCATCGCAGTCTCGCACCCGTTCTGGCAATCGCCGCGCACATCCCCAGCAGCGAGATCGGCACCGGCTACTTCCAAGAGTCACACCCGGACCGACTGTTCGTAGATTGCAGCCACTACTGCGAGCTCGTCTCGTCGCCCCGACAGATGCCACGGACCCTCCAGGTCGCGATGCAAAACGCCATCTCGCGCGCAGGCGTGTCCGTCGTCGTACTGCCGGGCGACGTCGCTGCCGAGCCCATGGTCGATGCTCAGCTTGCACACTCAATCGAGCCGACCTGTCCCACGATCCGGCCATGCCCGAGCACGCTTTCGACCATGGCCGACCTTCTGAATGCGGCCGAGAAGGTGACGATTCTGGCAGGCGCAGGCTGTGCCGGCGCCCATGCGGAGCTGATGCACGCCGCGACGATGCTCAAGGCACCCATCGTGCACGCGCTACGAGGCAAGGAATACGTCGAGTTCGATAATCCTTTCGACGTCGGCATGACCGGCCTGATCGGTTTCACGTCCGGGTACAGGGCCATGGAGTCGTGCGATCTGCTGTTGATGCTGGGTACGGATTTCCCGTATCGGGATTGGTATCCCAAGGGAAAGAGGGTCGTTCAGGTCGACATTCGCGCGCACCACCTTGGTCGGCGCGTCGCCCTCGACCTGGCTGTGCACGGGGACGTCAAGGAAACGATCATGGCGCTGCTGCCGTCGATCGAAATGAAGTCGGCCACGCGACACCTCGAGGAGGCACGCGCGAGCTACCACAAGACCCGCGCGCGGCTCGATGCTCACGTCAAGGGCATCGCAGGGAATCGCCCCATCCACCCAGAGTTTCTGACGGCGAAGCTCAGTGAGCTGGCTTCCGACAATGCCGTCTTCACGGCGGATGTAGGCATGTGCACGGTGTGGGCGGCTCGTTACCTTCGCATGACACGTGGTCGCCGATTGCTCGGATCATTCACCCACGGATCGATGGCGAACGCGCTGCCCCAGGCCATCGGGGCGCAAGTGAGGTTTCCGAATCGGCAGGTCATCTCTCTGTCCGGTGACGGCGGGTTCGCAATGATGATGGGTGACTTCTTGACGTTGGTTCAACACGGCTTGCCCGTCAAAGTGGTCGTCTTCAACAACGGATCGCTCGGCATGGTCAAGCTCGAGCAAAACGTCGCAGGCCTGCTGGACTACGGAACTGAGCTCCAAAACCCCGACTTCGCGGCGGTCGCAACCGCGATGGGCGCCACCGGATTTCGAATCACGGACCCCGCGGACCTGGAGTCGGGTCTCGAGCGTGCCCTGGCGACAGAAGGTCCCGTTCTCGTGGACGTCGTGACGAATCCGAGCGAGCTCGCGATGCCCCCGAAGGCGAGCCTCGGACAGGCGCGCGGATACAGCTTGTACCTCCTCAAGGAAGTGCTCGAAGGGGGCGGGACCGATGACGTCGTAGAAACGATCGGGAGTAACCTACGGTGATTCGCCGTGTCACAGCACGATGGTTTGCTGATGCCCAAAGCAGGGCGCGCACGTAAGCCTCGAGCATGTGCCCCCCCGACGCTCTCGTTCCGGTTGCGCACGCGTCGTCTCGCAGAGGCCTCGTGCTTTCTGGTGGCGGGATGCGGGGCGCCTACGAAGTAGGCGTGATTCAGGGGATTGCCGAGGTGGTCGGCGCCCCTCCCGACGGGGCTCCGCTGTTCCAGGTGCTCACCGGCACGTCAGTCGGCGCCATCAACGCCACGTTCCTCGCGGGTCACGCGCACGCAAGAGGCCATGGCATCGCTCGGCTCGCCGACATCTGGCGAGGGCTTCGAATCGAGAACCATGCGAAGTTCCGGCCGGGGGGTTTGCTTCGGATGGCCCCGCTCACCCGTCGCGTTGCTGCTTGGCGTGGGCGCGGCGCGACGGGTCATTCTCTGCTCGATCCGAAGCCCATCGAACGACTGGTTCGCGACTCGCTGAGCTGGTCTCAGCTCCATGAAAATGTCGACAACGGGGTCGTTCACGCGCTGGTCGTCGCTGCGCTGCACGTCGGTTCTGGCCGCACCACCATGTTCGCCGAGCTCGCGCCGGGTGCGACATTTTTGCCGTCTCGGGACACGCGACGTCTCGGCCGGCGCGAGCGAGTCACGCCGGAACACGTGCTGGCTTCCGCGGCCATCCCCCTCATTTTCCCCAATCGTCGAATCGGTGGTGAGTACTACTGTGATGGTGGGCTGAGGTTCAACACGCCGATCGCACCGGCTATTCGCACCGGTGCGGATAAGCTCGTCGTCGTTTCGGTGATGGGGTCCGCCCAGAGGCGCGATGTTTTGCCGAGGGCCGGCGTCGGCGCGGACGTACCACCCACGATTCTCTTGGGCCGACTGCTCAACGCCCTGTTGCTGGACCCCATTTGCTACGACCTGCAAGTCCTAGAGCGCCTCAATGAGCTGTGGGGGGCCCTCGAGAAGATTCTTCCGCCCGATGAGCTTCACCAGATCGCCGAGTTGATCGAGCGGCATCGCGGGATCCCCTACCGCAAGCTGGACACGTTGGTCTTCTCTCCCTCGGAGGACCTCGCCGAGGTCACTGGACGAGTTGCTGCGAGGGTGATCGAACAAGCGGCACTGCCACGCGTCACCCGCGCTGCGTTGCGCTGGGCTCTGCACGACTCCGGCCTCGAAGCGGACTGGGCTTCCTATTTCCTCTTCGACGGCCGGGTCGCAGAACCCCTAATCGACCTCGGTCGCAAAGACGCTAGGCGGAGAGGCGCCGAGATCCGCGAATTCTTCGGAGCTGGAGACTCGCTCGAATGATCCGTGCGAGGCCATCGAGACCCCTAGCCGGAATCGTGGACTGCACCGAGGCGCCAAAATAGCTAGGAGAAGGCCACGACGCGAAAATCACGGCGGACGATCGCTGGCCGAGAATCGACCCACGGCGATGGGGACGACCCGGCATTCATCGACGGCCTACGGGCGGGACACAGCGAAGCATTCGACGCGCTCTGGGACATGCATGGCCGTTCGATATACAGGGTCGCGCATCGACACCTCGGAAACGACGTCGATGCCTGGGATTGCGTGCAAGAGACGCTCATCTCGGTTCATCGGAAGATTCACCAGTTCGAAGGACGCTCGTCACTCGGAAGCTGGCTGCACCGCGTGGCGGTCAATCATGCGCTGATGATGCTTCGGTCTCGTGAGCGAAGGCGGGAACTATCCCTCGACGAATTGATTCCAGCTATCGACATGGGCGAATGCAGAGTCGAACCCCCCTGGAGCGAACCGCAACCTCTCGAGGAGCTTGCCGAGCGGCTGGAGTTGCAAAGGATCGTTCGATTGGCTATCGATGGGCTCCCGAAGGGCCATCGCGAAGCAGTTCTTCTGAAAAATCTTACAGAGCTCGACGCCGGCGAGGCGGCCCGGCGACTCCGCGTGACGCCGGGGGCGCTCAAGACGCGCCTTCACAGAGCTCGCGCCCTGCTGCGCCGGCGACTCGAGCTGCTGCTCTCGGACGTCGAACAATCAAAACCCAGTCGCTGAAGATTGACACGGGCGCCAGCAAGTCAAAAAAGGCGCGGCAGTGTAACTCTACGCGGCCGGCCGGCATCCAAGGGGAACACCTTAGTGAGGGGAACCTAATGAGGGCGACGTCGAACGCAACGGTTGAGGAGCTGATGGCCAGGCACGTCCGGGGCGAGAGGGACGCTTTCACGCCGTTGTACAAACGCCTGTACCCAAACGTGATGCGCTACGTGCTGCATCTGGGACGCGACACGGCTCTCGCTGAAGACGTCGCGCAGGTGGCGCTCCTCCGGCTCCACACGAACCGGCACCGTTACCTGGTGGGCTGCCCAGTCCAGCCCTGGCTCTTCAAAATCGCAAAGAACCTCTTCATAGACGAGCTGCGCCGACGGAAGCGGAGCCCGTCCTGCATGTTCCTACCCGACGTCGAGCGTTGTCCGGACCTCGTCGCCGCACCACCCAGCGAGCCGGTCGATTGGCTCGTTTCTCGCTTGCCGGAAATGTACGCAGAAGCCATCGTGCTGACGACAATCCAAGGCCATTCGCACGATGAAGCAGCCCAGATGCTGAACCTGACGAAGGATGCCGTAAAACTCCGGGTGCACCGCGGATACAACGTCCTGCGCAAGATGCTCGCAGCGAACACAAACGCACGAGGACAGCTCATCGCGCCCAGCGGAGCCTCTTGAAGAACCACACCCGTCGCGGGCTCATCGGCTTGATGATTGTGCTGGGCGCGACGAAGGCTGTTGCTCAGCCGCTCGACGAGACGCCCGTAGAAGCGCCGCCCGAGGACCGAAAGTCACCACCCGATGAGGCGGGCCCCTCGATCTTCGGCACGGAGGCACCGGGAAGCGAGAACGAGCCCCCCCTAAGCCTGCAGCCAACCCGCCCTCGAGCAGCAATCGTACTGAACCTTCCGACGCGGGCGGGAACGGCTCGCGAACGCTCGCCAAGAGGGGACACGGCGGCACACACGCCCGAGGGCGGCGCCCCGCTGCCAGCGTACGCCCACCGCGACGAGCACTTCGAGACCGCGCCCGACGCAGCTCGTGGTTGGGATGAAGAGCCCGGTACCGAGCCCGAGGACGTCGTACTCTTCGGACCGCGCGCCATTCTCTTCGTTCCGAACGCCGTCCTCAAGCTCGTATTCCTACCAATCCGTGGACTAGCGGTAGTGATGTACCGCTACCGGGTTCTCGATCACTTGAAGGAATTCTTCTACAACGATGCTGGGACTGCGGCGATCCTTCCGTCGCTGTCGTTCACGACTGCCCACGGTTTCAGCTATGGCGCGCGGGCGTTTCACAGCGACATGGCTGGTCACGGCGAGCATGGTTCGATTAGCGCGAAGTTCGGCGGGATCTACAGCCAGGGCTATCAAATCGCGTTTCGGGGCGACTCCGTTGGGGGATCACGGCTTTGGCTCGACACGGTCGTCCGCTACGAGGTCAAGCCGGCGCTCTCTTTCTATGGTTTTGGCGACGGACCCGAGAACGTGCTCGGTCCCGACCTGGGTCCTCGCGACGGTGCGGTCGCCACGAGATTCAGCCAGGAGCGCTTTCTAGCGGCGGGGAGCTTGGGCACCACCATCGGAGAACGTGGCGCGCTCACCAAGGTTGGGTTGGCAACGACCTACAACCATCGGGTCTTCGGCGCGAGGGAACGGGGCGGTGGCGAACCGTCAATTGAAACTGTCTACGACGTCCGCCAGATCCCTGGCTTCGATCGATCGGTCAACTCTCTCGAGACGGGACCGAGGGTCGTTCACGACACGCGCAAGACGAAGGCCGTCACCCCGAGCGGGGTGTATCTCGACATGTTCGGTGGGCACACGCTCCCGGTGGAAGAAGAAACCGAGTTTTGGCACTACGGAGTCGAGGCAGCGTTTTTCGTCGACTTGTATCGAGGGAGTCGCGTGCTCGCCTTTCGCGGCCTCTTGGAAGCTGTCGCCGGAGACGCCGAGGACATCCCGTTCAGCGATTTGCCGAGGCTCGGAGGGTCCCGAAGACTGCGCGGCTATCGCCAGGACCGATTTCGAGATCGCATCGTGGCGCTCAGCACGGCCGAATATCACTACCCGGTCCACCACATGGTTGCGGGCAACTTGTTCGTCGACGCGGGTCGGGTGGGGCGCGACTACGATGACGTCTTTGGTCGGGACGCGTTCAAACAGTGGCGCGTGGGAGGCGGCATCGGCGCCATCATCCACAGCGAAACAGCCAACATTCTGCGGATCGAAGCCGCCTACGGCGAGCAGTTCATGTTCTTCCTGACGACCGAGCCCCTGGGCGCGTTCGGCAACAGGAACAGGAGGCTGTGATGGGCGGCCGCGGGGCTTGTCGTACGACAGTCATGCTGGCGATGGGCGTTGGCGCGCTCGGATGCGCAACGACGGGTCGATTCAAAGATCAGCCGATCGTCTGGAACGTGAATGATGACCGGAGCATCGCCGAGCCGCGAGAACGGCCTTTCGACAAGTACGCGCTGACCCTCGACTGGCTCTTCTTGAGAAGGCTGACGCGAACGCTCGAGCTCCGAGACGACGAACCCGCGCAGGACACCAACGCCCTCGACGAGGTGCCCGACTCCAACTGGTTCACGAATAGAATCGGCGTCCGCCGAGTCGCGCCCGCCGAAGCCGCGATTGGCTCCTCGGCGTACGGCCCGCCGCAGAAGCCGCTGACGGTCGTGGGCGGCAAGGCGGGAGGATCGAATCCCGGGTTCATGATCGAGGACGCCCGGGGGAGTCGATACTTGGTCAAGTTCGACACGAAAGAAAACCCGGAACAGCAGACCGGCACCAGTGTGCTGGTCAACCGCATCTTCTGGGCGTTGGGCTACTTCGTGCCGAACGACACGGTGTTCTACTTTTCACCGGGCGAGCTGCGGGTGGCGCCGGACGCCACGGTTGCGGACAAGCTCAACCGCAAGCGCAAAATGAAGATGGAGGACGTGCGAGAAGTGCTCGAGTCCGCCCCGCCGCGTCCCGACGGTCGTTACCGCGCCACGGCCAGCCAGTTTCTCGAGGGGGTTCCCATCGGCGGCTTTTCGGCTGAAGGGGTGCGCGACGACGACCCGAACGACTTCGTTCCCCACGAGCACCGTCGGGTGCTTCGCGGTCTGCGGGTTTTCGCCGCGTGGGTGAATCACTCCGACATGAAAGAGGACAACACCCTCGACATGTACATCGAAGAGGGGAACCGAAAGTTCCTCCGCCACTACTTCATCGACTTCGGTGAAGCCTTCGCGGGGCATGGCGCGGAGAAGGGCCGCTACGAAGACGGCTACGAGCACAGTTGGGATTGGGCGCGAAATGGGCGTGCTTTTTTTTCGTTCGGCCTGTGGAAGCGCCCGTGGGAGGACCTGCGAGACACGAGATGGCCGGCGGTCGGTTCGTTTTCCGCCGAGCACTTCGACCCGGCCACATGGCGGGAGGCGTACCCGTATTGGCCCTTTTTCGAGATGACCGCAGCGGACGCCTACTGGGGCGCGAAGCTGGTCATGAGGTTCGACAGAAAGATGCTCGAAGCGATCGTCGCCGAAGCACGTTTTTCGGATCCGGAGGCTGCCGCGTATCTCGTCGACACCCTGATCGAGCGCCGCGACAAGATCGGGCATGCGTTCCTGGAAGCGGTGACACCGCTGGACCATTTCACCGTGCGGCCGGGAGCCCTGTGCGCGGTCGATCTCGGCGTCCGGCACGGCTTGGCGACGTTCGGGTTCGTGCAA
This sequence comes from Polyangiaceae bacterium, assembly GCA_029261965.1. Lineage (GTDB taxonomy): Bacteria > Myxococcota_A > Polyangia > Polyangiales > Polyangiaceae > JAJDAH01. The sequence continues at coordinate 16,136 of JAJDAH010000065.1, read as the reverse complement.
GCCCTCGATGACACCGGGAAGGTTCGCCGCGAATACGCGATGGACAAGCGCGGTCGCGTCTGTTTGCCGATCCCGAACGATGACCGGTACCGACTCTATCGCTTGCGTGTCGTTCGTGGTCGTGACGAGAAGCCGCCGATGCAGGTGCACTTCAAAGCCGGTTCGAAGCCGAGGATCCTGGGGATCGTGCGGGTGAAGGAGTAGCTTCGCTCCATCAGAACGTGCCCACGACCTGGGCGCCTAGAAGGGAAGGCAATAGCTGCCATTGAACGCGGCTCGTGGTTTCGCCTTCCGAAGGCCGGCTGTGTCGATAGTGCAGAAGCCAGGGCAGCGTGAGCCCCACGCCGAGCCCCCACCCGGCTCCGGCGACCACGTCGGTGAAGAAGTGCTTGTCGCCCATGATGCGCAGCGCACCTGTCGCGGATGCGGCCAGCAAGAGCGAGGCGCAGGGCACCGCTTCGGCGGCGCCTCCACCGTGCAGCGGCACGTAGGCGTGGTTCATGCAGGTGACACCTGCCGCGGCGAAGGTCATCGAGGTGTGGCCGCTGAAGAAACTTTGATAGCGGTTCTTCGACGCGCACTGGCCGGTATCCGCGTCCAACGACCTCCCGCACTCCCGAGCGAGAGGTCGCTCGCGGCCGACGGTTACTTTGACGACAGTCTGGCCCATCAGCGTTACCGCGTAGACCTCGGTAGCGACGAGTGCGAGCTGAGCAGCAGTCTGTGGGCTCCGGCGGTAGATGCCCGCGTTGAAGAACGAGTCGGCCACATACGGGTAGGCCAGGCTAGAGAACATCAGGTAGTCGCTGGCCTGGCGAGCTCGGAGCCGGGCGCTGCGATCATCGAGCCGAAGCGAGTCGCGCACATTTTCGTCGAGGCCGATTCGGCGCTGGGAGCGAGACCGCTCATCGGGTGCGAGAACTAGCGCCGTCACCGCCACGCCGAGCGCGCCGCCTGTCACGGCGTACTCCGCAGGACCGAATGTTCGCCACCGCCACTCGAGCGAGTCGGCGTCGCTTTCTTGGGCGGTCGCGTCGGTTCCCACGACCAGGGCGGAAGCCAGTAGCGCAAGTGCGGTTGCACGCATGCTAGTCGGTCAATCGGCGTTTCGTCGGTCCACCGAGGTGCCCGCCTCGTCGAAGGAGGCAGGTCGTTGCAAACCGACGACTCGGTAGCGCGCGTCGCCCAGGTGGTAGAGATGAACGCGGGTCGGGTACATCAAGTCACCCCGCTTTCGGGCGGCGGCAACATCCACCACCAAGTACCCGGGGCTCTTGTCGCTCGCTCCTGGGACGCGGGGCAAGTCCAAACAGATCCGCGATGACCGACTCCAGCGACCGCTGCCGATGGGCGTCGGGTCGAGCGAGTCTCCAACCCAGCTTCCCGTGCCATAGCGGCGCTTGTTCCTCTGGGCGATTCCGGAATCGACTCCCAAGTCACGCAGGCACAGCTCCGCTCCGGCGCCTTTGACCCGCACGCGAGGGTGTGAAAGCGGCGACAGACTCGTCAGGTAGCGCCGTAGGATCTTGTCGCGCCGCCCGATCAGAATGCGAACGAGCTCGCCTTCGATGAACGCGTCGCCGATGCGGCCGACCTTGACGAGCTCGCGCACGTGCTCGTCGGAGAACTCCGCGATGATCCGCGCCATCCAGGTAGCATCTCGCTCGGACATGCGGCTGAACGCCGGGTTCGGGTAGCCGGGACGCCACTTGTCCGCCACGAAGCTCTCCACGTCGAAGTAGCCGAACAAGCGCGCCGGACCGTAGCGTGCTTTGTCCCACGGTCGGCGAATCGCACCGAAGGTGAAAAGGTCTCTCGCGAGGTAGTTGGCGTCGAAGTAGTAGGCGTGCCCGAGACGCCGCCCCATCATCGGCGGCTCCCAGATGCTGCCGAAGCAGTCGCCGAAGTCGAGCATGTTGTGTCGGACGAAACCACGATTCTCGGTCGTCTCGATCCAAGTCGACAGCGTGTTTTGCTCTCGCGAGTCGAAGTGATTGATCCAAGCTGCGAGCACGCGCATGCCGCGAAGCTCACGCCTGTCTTCGTGCGCGACGACATCGTTCGGGTCGTCACTGCGAACGCCCTGGTACTTGAAGGGGCCGATCGGCTTGCCTGGAAGAAACAGGCTCGCGCTCGCGCGGTACCGACCGTCCCCCATCCTCGGGGCCTTCTCGAAAATCCCGCTCAGATGCTTGCTTTCGAGCGGCACAGTTCTGCCTCGCGCGTCTTCGCCCGTGGCTTCTGGATCGATTGAGAGCTTGGCTCGGTCGAAGAACACGATGGTGTTGCAAGGAGTGTTGTAGCCAGCCGCGTGGTAGAGCTTGGACCCGACGGTGTCCGCCGTCGTGGCGCGCGGTCCGGCTTTCTGCCCGTCGAACTTGACGAGGTAGTTTCTGCCCCGGGCGTCCTCGATGATGAAACCGGGGTTAGCGCCATTGGGCTTCGCGCCGGTGACGGTCCACGGCTCGACGGGTGCCGTGTCTGTCGTACGGCAGGAACCCCTGGCGACTTCAGTCGGAGTCATCGCTCGGTGGCCGATGCGATTATGAAACCAACTCGAGTCGGCCACTTCGTCGACGGCGTTCACATTGATCGACTCGCCCGCCGGATCCACCGCGAAGAAACGTGAAATCGGCCGGAAGATGGTTTGGTCGGCTCCATCCCAGGCGAGTGGGGAGAAGTAGTCCTCCGGCGTGCCCTCGAACGGTCGGCGATCGGGATCGCGCCACATCGGTTCTTCGAGCGGAAACGAGCGTAAAGTGCCACCGCACGCGCTCAGCAAGAGCGCTACGCACAGGAGGAGGAGCCGACGTTGCATGACTAAAACCCGCTGGTCCCACCGATGACGAACCGAATGCTGTCGAGTTGATGCCCCTCGTCGACCGTTTCCGTCAGGAACGCCAAGAGCATCTCGAAGGAATGATCGCGGGCCCCCGTCCCTTTGATGCCGAACCCGAACGAGCTCCGGAGAAGCCCCCCCTCAAACCCATCGAGGTGTTCACCAAACACGTTGCCGACGTCGTAGAATGCAGAACCATCGAGCCACACCCAGATGGGCCACTGGTACGTGAGTCGAGCCGCGACAGAGCTTCTGTCAACCAGGCGTCCGTCCAGCGCCCCACGAAGCGGCATCGATCCGCCCAGGCTCACCTGCTCTGTGAATGGAACATCCGTGGCGTTTCCGATCGGATCGACGAATTCGCTGACGAGCTGCAGCCCGACCACACGCTGCTCCTCGGTCAGGTCGACGAATCCCCCGAGGGTTCCGCCGTACTGAATCCATTGTTGGCGCCGTGAATTGCCCGGGTCGACGGTATCGACTGTCTTCAAGTTGCTCGCGTGCTCGCCGCGCAAGGAAAGCCGTACCCCACCTCCGGGCGGTGAGACGAAGTCGCTCTTCTTCGGCAAATCGTCGGGCAGACGGAGCTTTCGAGAGTCGAGGTTCAGGTGAACGCGCTGGTAGAGGATTGTGTAGGTCTGGTTGGCGCCCGGCGGTAGGGCGAATCGTCCCTCGGCGACCCCCTGCTCGATCGAATTGCTTCCGCCGCGACTGGCGTCGATTTCTGCCCGACGAACACCAATCGTGGTCTCGACGTTGCTCGAGCGAGGGAGTCGCCTCGAATAGCTCGCGCTCCCGTCGGCCTGCTGTTTGTAGAAGCTAGCGACGTCATCCGCGCTCGTGAGGGGCCCCAAGCCGTAAAAGACCCAGTCCGGTCGCATGCTGTACGAGCCCTTGAGAGCGACCGAGTCCTTCTTCGACGCGCGATAGCCAATCTTGGCTCCGGTCGTGAACCAGTTGCGGCCGCCGTACGCCGCCCGAAGGCCGAGAGTACCGTCGTCGACGAAGTCCTTCCAAGTGAAAATCAACCCGACGCTCGGCCGTAACCCGAAGTCGAAGAACGCCGTCGGCTGGAGCCGCATGTTGTTCTCCGGACCGAACGAAAAAAAGTCCCCGAATCGCGCGGGCCAGTGGTTCTTCTCTGCCGTCGTTGCCAGCCAACCCAGTGGCCGCCGCAGAACGAATTCGCTGACGAAGTACAACGGCGACAACACGACGCGCGGCACCCAGATCGCAACGTCGCCGGCGTCGGTGGGGTCGCCGCGCCCGTCGTAGTCCGGCACTTCGCGCTCGCCATCACCTTGCAGCGGAGGATCCGAGGAGTCCTTGGTTGGCTGAGAGGGCTCTGCATTCGCCCCTATCGACCACAGCATGCTCCCCGAACAGACAGCCACCATCGCCACGAACCGATGTCCCGCTCGTTCGGGCGCGGACGCACGTGTTGAGATTCCCATGGGCGCCGACGTACCGCTACAAACAGTCGAACATAAGCTTCGCCAAGTCGCCCGACCTCGCCTTCGAGTTTCCCATGGCTTGTCTGATGTCCTCAGCGGAAGAATGGTTACAGCGCTTCTGAAGTGCGCGGACCAAGGCTCTCACGAAATGACCCGGCTTTCATCGAAGAATCGCGGCTCCTTCGGGGGAGAATGCGGAGCCGAGACGCCCTGACAAGCTGGCTCGCTCGCGCGCGCTGTAACCATTCGATGCCGCTCGGCATCGAATGATGACGGCGCCCTGGTGCGCTCCCCTCTAGCTCATCGGTGACCGAGATGGCAGTGACTTTCGAGATGGCTGGATTGGTAGCACTGGTGGCCGGTGCCTCTGGAAATGTCGGCACGGCCGTGGCGCGTCGGTTCCTGGGCGCAGGACTCTCCGTGGCAGTCGTCGGACGCGACGCGACACGTCTCCAGTTCTTGGTCGATGAAGCGGGGAACGACCGAGTGCACATTGCTGCGGGCTTTGATCTGAGCAAATTCGACGACGTCGAAGACCTCCTCCACGAAAGCGAGATGGCCCTCGGACCGATCGATATCGCCGTCAATGCCATCGGAGTATTCCGAGGCGGATCTCCAACCTACGACGAATCGAGCGATTCGCTCGACTTCGTCTTCAACGTCAACGTCAAGATCGCCTACAACGTCTGCCGGGCCGTCATTCACAGCATGCGTGGTCGCAACAGGGGGCGAATCGTGAATGTGGGCAGCGTCGCCGCGTTGCGCGCGGATGCAAATAGTGGGGCGTACGCAGCGTCGAAGGCTGCTTTAGTGAGGTTGACGGAAGCATTTTCAGAAGAAGTCAAACAGACGGGCATCACCGTAAATGCCGTGCTCCCCGGCACTATCGATACGCCGGCAAATCGCGAAGCGATGCCCGACGCCGATGCGACGCTGTGGGTCGGACCCGAGCAGGTGGCGGAAGTGATCACCTTCCTGTCGAGCGAAGGCGCCAGCGCCGTCACTGGCGTGGCGCTACCGATATCAGGGAAGGGCTCGCGATGACGGGGGATTCAGGAGCCGCAATCACGTTCGCGGCGGCGTTCAACTGCCGACCAGGCTGAATATCTGGACCTGGAGTTCTCGCCGCCGGTGCGCAGTGATCGAGGTACCATCGAACTCGACCACTCGGAACTGCTGGCTGATTGTCGCGCCGAGTGGACGCGCGGACGCGTGCACGATCTGAACTCCGAGCTCACGCAAAGCGCGATAGAGACCGGATAACGAGACCAGGCCACGCGGTGCTTCCACCTCGAGCCCAAAGAGCGAGCCATCAACGTTCTCGATGAAGCAAATCGCAACGGAACTCACTCCCATCGGTGGCGCGTCTACCCACTTCGACATAGCAGCGAGGATACGGTGCCACTCGGGTCGGAGTTTCGACAAAGTAGGCTGCCGAGGTACCTTACTCGAATCTCGACTGATCTCGAAGAACGGACGAGTGACTCACAACGCCAGCGTCGTGAGCATGAAAAGACCCACGGCCATGAACACAGCGGAGATCACGACCTTGAGCTTGTCGGGATCGAGCTTCGCGCCGACGCGTGGCCCAATCTGACCACCGATCAACACACCCGGAGCAGTAAAGACCGCGATACTCGCGACTTGCCGCATTCGGGCCGGGTCGGATTCCAAGAGAAAGGTGTAGCCGTGGGCGGTGATTGCCACGAGGACGGTACAGACCACGACGAAAATCGACGTGGCCACGGCAACCGGGGATGGCACTCGGCACCGTGACACGAGCTCGTATTCCTCGAGCTCGGCGAGCCCGACGGACACCATCCCCAAAAACATTCCCCCGACGGCGGCGAAGACTCGACCCATGGTCTTGTTGCGAATCGTGTAGGTGAACACGTGGCCGTCTCGGTCGACAATCCTCGTACCCGCCGGCCCCGCCTCGGTGGCGATCTCTTCGTCCAGGCGTTCTCGATCTTCACTCCTCCACGACGAATACATCTGGTAGCCCAACATGAGGAGCCCTGCTGCGAACACGCTCTTCACCACCACCGGCGGCACCTGGTCGGCGAGCAGCACGCCGACGACGGCGCCCGGAACGGAAAACACGAGCAGGCTCGCGCCTAGCCGGTAGTCGATGCGCTTCGAGCGTACGTACGCCACGACGCCCGAACCGAACCCGAAGAGCTCGGTGAGCAGTGCCGTCCCCACCGCCGTCGTCGGCTCGAGCTTCAGCCAGAGCAAGAAGATCGGCGAAAAGAACACGGCACCGCCGATCCCGCTGGCCATGGCCAACGTCGCGATGGCGATCGAAATCGGGAAGAGAAACCAATAGTCGAGCGTCATCCCATCAACCGCCTTGAAATGGACTTTGGAAGAGTGCTGCCAAATCAACCGTTGCGAAGCCAGTCGCACAAGAGCTCGACCCCACGGACCGTGTGGCCGCAATGCGTTCGAACGAACTGCTCGTCCACCACCGCGCCGCCGTCGGCGGCGTTGACGGCATCGGCGCCGTCGAAATCGACGTAGGCAAGTCTCGCGGTGAGCTCGTCGGGCGGGCGCCCGAACTCCGAGCCCGGAAGGATCGCAACGCCGGTCTCTTCCAGCAGGCGCTCGCACAACTGCTGGCTGCTTGTGATACCGCGGCGATTCAGCGAGTCAGACAGAGGCCCGAAGTCCGGGAACACGTAGAACCCCCCCATCGGGGTGACGACGGCAGCGCCGGCCTCCTCGAGTCGCCCGTGGACGAATGAGCCCAGTCCTTTCAGGACTCGGCGGCATCGGACCAGGTAGTCGTCGATTTGCTGGCTAGGCTGAAACGCAACCACAGCGGCGTGCTGGATCGGTGCGCTCGTCGATGTGAACGTCTCGCTTGCGACGGACGCCATCGCATTGACGAGCCACTGCATGTGGTCGGGCACGACGAACAATCCCAGTCGCCAGCCGCCAGCGCCGCACCACTTGCTGAGGCCTCCGCTGAACAGGCTCCCCTCGGGATACAACGGCACGATGGAGTGGTGACGCCCCTCGTGATGAACCTTTCCGTAGATCTCGTCGGACAGGACAATCACTCGATAACGGCGGGCAATCTCGGCCAGCGCCGCGAGCTCGTCCTCGGAATAGGTCGTGCCCGTCGGGTTCGAGGGGTAGTTGAGGACCAGCACTCGCCGTCGGCCGGGATCAACCTGGCATACCTCGGTGAGCTCTTCCGGCATGAGCTTCCACGAGTTCTCGGCCCGGGTGGACAGCGCCACCACCTCGCGGCCGATGATGCGCGCCTGCGGCGAGTAGGAAACCCAGGCCGGGCATGGGATCAGAATGTCACCCTCGTAGACGAGCTGGAGCAAGAACATGAGCTCCTTCGATCCCGGTCCGATGAGCACGCTCCTCGGTCGACAGCGGATGCCGAACGTGCGCTGGTGATGCGCGGCCACGGCCTCGCGGAGCTCGGGCAGCCCGACCGTCGGCAGGTAGTCCTTCTGCTCGGCGTTGGCCCGCAGTGCGGCCACTACGGGCGCGGGCACGGGAAACGGTGACTGTCCGAGCCCGAGCTTGAAGACTTCACGACCCTCGCGTCGCAGGCGGTTACTCCGATCGTTGATGGCGACTGTCGCTGACATCTGAAGACCCGCTACTCGCGGGTTCAGGTGCGGTTCGGGGGCTTGGAAAAGCTCTTCGACGCCTCGATCTGCTTCGGACAACAGCTTCTCACTTGGTGGTGGCGCACACGGCACACACCCTACGGGCGATCGTCGCCAAGGGTTGCACGCGTTCCCCGGCGAGCCTCACTCGCAAAACGGGATCCGAATGCGGGAAACCAATTTTCGACTTCGAACGTACCGCAAACTGGGCTCCTACGGCCGTGGGTACGATTACTGGTTCCAATAGTCGTTCGAATTCGTGTCGCGGGGTTCGGGCTGAAACACGCGGTCCCACCCTCACTCTTCGGCCCGCTGCTCATCTCGGCGGAACCAGCTGCTCTCGCCGGCGCTCCTCGCGCTCCTCGCGCTCGAGGTCCGTGCGCTCGCGCTCCTCGCGCTCGAGCACCTTGCGCTCGCGCTCGACGCGATCCGCTTCAGCGACCTTCTGAGCGAACTCGATCGCGGGACCGGCCCAGACGACGACCTGGTGGTGCGGCGCATGCGAACGAAGGGCGCTGTACTCGCGGTGAACGCTCCCGATCGAGCGGTGCGCGAGCAGCAAATGCACCCGCGCTCGGGTGAACGCGCTTTCGTCCTCGAGCGCTGCGTTCAGGAGCTCGATCGCTCGGCTAGTGTCTCCTCGATTCTGCAGCTCCGCCGCGCCGCGCAGAAACAGAAGCCCCGTGCTCTGGGGTCGCAGCTTCTCGAGCTGCGCGATCATCTCGTCGAACTTCTGCCAGTCGTGCCGCATACGGTAGTAGTCGGCCGCCAAGCGATAGCCTACGTAGTCCTTGGGGTAGTCCTCGAGTAGCGCTCTCGCACCGCGGGCACCTCGAGCCGTGTGCTCGGACGCCACCTGCGAGAGTGCCTCGGCGGTCCGATCGGCATCGACGAGAGTTGCCCCGATCTCCTGCAGCCGCTGTTCCTCCTCGCCCGACAGCGCCCCCGCCGCTCGCCGTGATCTGAGCTGCCATACGGCGCGCCGAAGCTCGTCCGAGGCGGTTCCCAGGAGATGCGCGATGATGAACTGCGCCTCGCCCCACGACAGCTCCAGCTGGGCCCCGAGCGCGCGCGATTCGAGATCGCTTCGGCCCGCCAGATAGGTGGTGCCGGCGGGAAACAGGTCCAGCCGATCGCTACGGAGGATCTCCCAAGCGTCGTCGATCGATTTTGGCTCCGACAGCGGGGTAGGAGGAGTCAGCTCGGCATGCCGTCGTTCGAAGTCACCCACAATTTCCCGGGCCTCCGCGAGCGACATGCCGATCGGCGCCATGGGCGTCCGCGCGACCGTCTGCCCAGAACAGCCCCCGATCGCCGCCGCAAGCAACGCGACCGTCCATAGTTTCTTGAATGCACCAGCGGACTGTGAGGTGCGAGCCTTGCGGTGCGACAAGACGTTGAATCCCATCAGCGCCAAGAGGACGGTCGGCAGGATCGGGGTCCTCGAGAACGACAGACCGAGCCGCATGACTTTCTGAGCCCGGGTCATGGTCGATCGCTGCTCGGTTGCTGACTCTGCGGGCCAGGGCCGCGTTTCGGTTCGAGCGACACGGGCCGACCTCTCTGCCACGCGAATTTCTTGAACGATGCATCGAGCGGCGTGTTGGCCATGTGGTTGGCGTAGTTGCTCATCACCTTCTGGGACAGGCCCAGAACCACTTCCAGCACGTTGCGCCGGGTGAAGCCGGCGGCGAGAAAAGTCTGAACCGTGGTGTCGTCGACGAAACCGCGCTGGCGCACGACAGCCAGAGTAAAGGTGCGCAGGGCCTCGAGGCGCTCGGTGGGCAGCGGAGTTTCGTCGCGCAATGCGTTGGTGATGGCGTCGTCGACCTTCATGGCCTTGGCGATGGCGGTGTGGGCGGGCACGCAGTAGTGGCAATTGTTCTCGACGTTGATGCTTTGCCACACCACGGTGACTTCCTCGTCGTCGAAACTGGAGGCCATGAAGAGCTCGTGCAGCTTTTGATAGCCCTCCAGTAAACCCGGCGCTTCGGCCATCATGGCGCTCAGAGCTGGGATCCCCCCGTACGCCTTCTGAGTCTTGGCCAGAAGCGGCCGGCTCTCCTCGGGGGCGGTGTCGATGGTGTGAAGAGTGAATTCAGTCATGGTCTCGTTCCTTTTCTTTGCGCTACTCACCAGTTGGAACCTTCGATGCGATATGGGTGGGAACCATCGGGAAGCTCGTGGGCCGCCACAGGTCCTCTAACGCTCATTGTCCTTGTTTGGTTTCCCTTTTTTGAACGCTCGGTCCAAAACCGGGCAGAGAGATTGCGAAGCGCGTCGTCCAGGGCTGCAGCTGAAGGCGCCAACACCGCGTTGATGATGAGCCGGCGACGGCCGGCGGGTCGAAACCCCTGATTCGCAGGAGGCGTAGGATGGTTCGTGAAACGTGCGCGCAATCGACGCGTCTGGCTGTGGGGGCTCGGTGCGTTGGTCGCTCTGGCATCGCCGATCGTCTACGGGTACGGGCGAAGCGAGATCGCCGTGGGATCGCGGATCGAGGCTTTGGGACTACCGCTGCCTCCGACCACGGCGATTCTGAAAAGCGGCGTCGGCGTCGATGACGGTCCCGCGGGCTGCCGCGGTATGGCCGCAAGAACGCTTGCGAGCGAGCTCGGACCCGCCGAGATCGGCGCGTTCTACCGTGGACTGGACGGGCGAGCGGCCGAGAGGGTGGCATTTCAAAGGCATAGGGACTTCGTCATCGTGGACACGCGCTCGGGCGCTCGAATCGAGGGCGCGTCCGAACTTCCCGCGATCGTCAGAAAGCTGCTTGTCGAGCATGCCTTCCTTTCGGACGGCCTGCGGCGAGTCGTCGTCTTCGATGAGGTGGAACTGCCGGCGCCGGCTTTCGATCCGCGGTGCTGGTGAGAGCGTGACCACGCACGCCAAAGTGCCGCGGCCGCGACACGATCAGGGGTGATCAGGGGGAGACCCCCGTTTGCAGGTCGAAATCTGTAACCCACGGTCGGCGTGCCTGCAGTCACGATTCTAGGAAGCGAATCGCCGCTGCGCGCGAACAGCCGCTGCTCTATCGGCGACCAAGCGAACCCCTGGATCCGAATCTTCCACTAGGCAAGCCAGCGCCGTCGTGACTCCGATGGCGTCGAATGGCGCATGCAGCGCTCTGGCAATCGCCAGACGAATCTGCGGATCCCGGTCCGTCGTCCAATCGACGACCAGTGCGGTGCGATCGGCGGAAGCCATGATACCCAGCGACGTCCTCAAACTCCACCCCATGGCGCCACGAACAGTGTCGACGGGATCGCACGCGAGCCGTCGGTGAGGTTGATCCGAGTTCTGGCCGGGACGAATCGGGAAGTAACCCAGAGCCATCGCCACGCTCCGACGTACCTTCGGGCGGCCGTCCATGGATAGTGCGTTGAGCAATCTTTCCCTGTCTCCGCACTCCAAAGCGGAAAGCTCCGAGGACTGAATCAGTGACGAGGCCGCCTCGATCGGAATGCCGCCAAGCTCCGAAGCGACGGCAGCGCCTCCCGCACCCGCAATCGCCCCGACGCCAGTGCTGATGCGAATCGCAGCGGCAAGTCTCTTCAGAAGCGCCTGACTCCAACCCTGCATGTGGATACTCCTTCGCTAGGACGAACACTTGGCTCCGCGCGTCAATTCCCGGGCCCTCCGCCCCTACTCCGTTCTGGTGTCGGGCTTGGCCTTGCGGTCCCGGAAGGCGGCACTCAGCCGTACGCGCACTTCGTCCGGTATCGGCTCGTCCGGAAGCGCCCCCGTCGCCGCGATGGTCGCACGCATCTGCGCCACGTAAGCGCGGCAATGCCGGCAGGCGGCGAGGTGGAGAAACAAGCTCGTCCGCTCACCGAACCGCATCCTGCCCTCCAGGTAGTCGGTGAGCTTCTCGGTGAGTTCGCGACAAGTCAGCATGGTCACACTCCATCCACGAACAATTCCAAGGCCTTCCGGAGCTTCGCGCGCCCTCGGTGCAGCAGGACACGTTGGTTAGTCTCCGTGACGTCCAAAACGTTACAGACTTCTTCCGCAGAAAGTCCCTCCACGTCACGAAGCGCCACGACCGTCCGCTGATTCGGAGGCAGCGCGTCGAGGGCCCGCTCGAGGCACTGCCTCGCCTCTCGGCCGGACGCGATCTGCTCCGGCGTGACATTTTCCCAGCGCTCCGGCGGGTTTCTCCAGCTTCCGTCGGGCTTGAACCGCGACGGATCGACCACAGGCTCGGTGTCGCCGCTCTCGCCCATCGCCGAGAACGGGACCGATCGACGCTCGCGCACTCCGCGCGTCTTCGCGCGGTTGGTCACGATGCGAAGCATCCAAGTTCGCAGCGACGATCGCCCCTCGAATGCGCCAATCCGCTCGAGGATGGCCACCCACGCTTCTTGTGCCACCTCCTCGGCGACCGGACGCGAGGCTACGAAGTTCAGCGCGAGACGAACAAACGGCCCGTGGTATCGCTCCACGAGCTTCGTGAACGCGGCTTCGTCGCCGGCCTCGATGCCGGCGAGCAGCGCGTCGTCGTCTTCGGATCCTGAGGGCGTCAAGTCGCCGCCACGATAGCGCTGAATGCGGCAGGAGTCGTCGTGAGCAAGCACCGAGCCACGCTTTGCGGTTGTTGCACGCGGTGATCCTGGAGCGTCGTGAGACGGGGACGATTCGCCGCGAAGCGGGCGTCCCCCGGAGCCGCCGGTGAATCGACTACGCGCGAGCCGCCCCGCCGGTGTCACACCCTCCCGCTTTTCTCGCGGTCGGCGCAGCAACCTCCGGATCGGGCCGCGAGCTCCGGGACGCGCGCTTTTCCGTGTAACGAATCGCCGCCCGAGGGGACTGACCCCTCGAGTCACGAGAAAGGATCACACGATGAAACGAATCATCTCTCTCTACGAGCGTACCGTCGACGGCCTTGCCCCGTTCGGGGGCATCGGACCTCTGCTCGCCCGCGCAAGCGTCGGCGGCATGTTCCTGGCGACCGGCTGGGGAAAGCTCCACTCTCTCGGCGCCGTCACCGAATTCTTCCAGGAGCTGGGCATACCGGCGGCGGCGTTTCACGCGCACCTCGTCGCAACCACCGAGTTCGCCGGAGGGATCGCGCTGCTCGTCGGGCTGGGAACGCGCGTCGCCAGCGTCCCGCTCGCGATCACGATGGCTGTCGCCATCGTCACGGCGCGCCTCGGCGACGTCGAGGGCGTCCTCGGCTTCCTCGCGCTCGAGGAGGTCACCTACCTCGCGCTGCTCGTCTGGCTGGCACTCACCGGCGGGGGGGCGTTTTCTCTCGACGCGCTGATCCGGCGAAGGGCGGGAACTGCCCCCGAGACGGAGCCGCACGCGGCCGCGATCGACGACGCAGCGGGCGACCTCGCAACCGAGCATTGAACGTTCAGCAACCACCAACATCACCAACCACACAACAGGAGAAACGAATCATGAACACCAAGCAAACCATCGTCACCGCTCTGGCAGCCGGACTCTTCGCAACCGCCGCTGTGACCCCGGCGTTCGCGTCGATCGGCGTGCAGGGCGACCAACTCACCGGCGACAAATCGGGCTGCAAAGGCAAGTCCGGCTGCAAAAGCAAGTCCGGCTGCAAGAGCAAGTCCGGCGACAAAGCGCCCAAGGGCGGCGACAAAGCGCCCAAGGGCGGCGAGAAGAGGCCTTCGTGACAATACCGAGTACGGTCGAGGTGGCGGGTTCGCCCGCCATCCCGGCCGTACGGGGGCGCTGGGTGACCGATCCGCGGGAATTTCCCGCGCTCGGCGCCGGTATCGGCCTGCGGGCGCCGCACTACCCCGCCATCGAGGCGGGGCTTTCGAGCGGCGGCCGCTCCGACACCGCGCTCACCGAAATCGACTGGTTCGAAGCCCTCAGCGACAACTACCTCGCTCCTGGAGGTCGGCCACGATCCGTGCTCCACAAGGCGCGGGAGCACTTCCCGATCGTTCTTCACGGCGTCGGCATGTCCCTCGGTTCGACCGACCCGCTCGACGAGGAGTACCTCCGGCGACTGGCAGCGCTCATCGACGAGATCGAGCCGGCGATGGTCTCCGATCACCTCGCCTGGTCGGGTGTGGGAGGTCGATTCGGGCATGACCTGTACCCCTTGCCCATGACCGAGCAAGCCGTGCGCCACGTCGCGGAACGCATCGCCAGAGTCCAGGACCGCCTCGGCCGCCGCATCCTGGTCGAGAACATTTCGAGCTACGCCGAGCTCGCCACATCGACCTTGGACGAGGCCGACTTCGTCGCCGCAGTCGTCGATCTCGCCGACTGCGGGCTTCTGCTCGACGTGAACAACGTCTTCGTCAGCGCGCACAACCACGGGTTCGATCCCCGCGCGTACATCCTACGCATGCCCAGAGGGCGCGTGGGCCAGATCCATCTCGCAGGACACAGCAAACGCGGCGAGATGCTTCTCGATACGCACGACCAGCCCGTTCGCGACGAGGTGTGGGAGCTGTACCGACTCGCCGTCGAAACGCACGGAGCCGCGGCGACGTTGATCGAATGGGACGACCACGTGCCGAGCCTTGCACGAGTGGCCCAAGAAGCAGCGCAAGCGCGCGCCGTCGCCGCCGAATGCGTGCGCCCGGCGTCGTCCGCCCGCGCGGATGCCCGCGCCGGTGCCCCCGACCGAGAGAGGTGGCTGACGTGCGCGAGCTAGAACGAACACAACGCGTGTTCTTCGACCTTGTCACGGCGCGGGAAGAGCTCGTGAACGTTTTGCTCGGACCCGAGCAAGGCAACGATGACCTGGCACGCCTCGTCCGCGAGAACGCGACGGCAGGCGCCCGTGACCGGATCGAAGTGTACCGGGACATGTACTTTCTACGACTCCGCGACAGTCTCGCCGAAGACTTTCCGAAAGTCCGGGCGGTCGTGGGCGACGAAGGCTTCGACGACCTCGTTTCGGAGTTCCTCGAGGCACATCCGCCGACGCCGTTCCTCGCAGAGCTCGGCGCACGCTTTCCGCGTTTCGTCTCCGAGCACCCCCGCCACCGCGACCGACCGTGGCTGGCCGAGCTGGCCAGTCTCGAGTGGGCCCGCGTGGCCGTGTTCGACGCGCCCGACCATGAGGTGCTCACCCTCGAGGAGTTACGGGGGGTCGCGGTAGACGCTTTCGCGAGCCTCCCCATCCGGCTGGTTCCCGCGTCCATCGTCGTCGATCTGAGCTGGTCGGTCGACGAGGTGTGGTCTTCCATCGAACGCGAGGAGCCGCTGCAAGCGCCTCGCCTCGATCCCCGGCGGGTCGTCGTGTGGCGCAGTTCCTTCGATGTGTTGCACGAGACAGTTTCGCCTCCCCAAGCGCGCATCCTAGACCTCGCGCGCGGGTCGGGTGTCACGTTCGATGCCCTCTGCTACAAGACGGCAGAGGGTCGCACGCCGGAGGCGGCTGCGCGCATCGTCTGGGAGACGCTCGGACCGATGATCGCGGCTGGGCTCGTCCGGTCGGGGGCTCGCTGAAATTGATGCCGCGGGCGACCACCGAGATCGCGGAAGCTTCTCTCGAGGAGCTGATGTGCGACTACGTGGACGGCAGCTCGGTGGCGTTTGACACCCTCTACGCCCGGCTCTCCCCGACGGTTTTCGGCTACCTCATGCGCCTGACGCGGCATCGCGAACGCGCGGAGGATCTGCTGCAGGTTACGTTCATCAAGATCCACCGAGCACGCGCAAGTTACCTGCGCGGCGCGCCGCTCCGGCCATGGGTGTACGCCATCGCGCGCCGATCGTTCTACGACGAGCGACGTGCGGCGAAGTCCCGGCCGGAGTTTCTGAGCAGCGACGGGACGATGCCCGATCCACCGGCCCCGGAGGGCAACGCACTGCCGACCGACACGCAGGTGGCGCTCGAAGCCGCACTAAATAGGATGCCCAACGCGTACCGCGAAGCCATTCAGCTCACGAAACTTTCGGGGCTGTCCATCGCCGAGGCCGCCGATGTCCTCGGGGCGACTCCGATGGCGGTCAAGCTGCGCGTCCACCGCGGCTACAAGGTGCTTCGCGGGGCACTCGGCGACTTTCGAGAGTCAGCCTGACGGACCATCCGCTCACCCTGTTGGGGCGGGCGAAACCAATCCACATTCCGGACGGTACCACTTCTGTCGGGACGTCTTTGTCCCCTGACAACACGCATGAACGGAGACATCATCGTGAACACCGCCCCGCTGCCCAACGGGCATTCCGCACCCACAGTCACCCCCGCTCCGCGCCAGCTACATGGTTGTGAGA
>JAJDAH010000064.1 GCA_029261965.1 Polyangiaceae bacterium | reverse complement strand
TTTGGGGCGTCGCCATCGCGCTCTCGTGCGCCGCCGTCATGGCCTCGCTCGCCCGGATGGTCGACTGCGCCGGCTCTGAGTGCTCCCGATCGCCTGCTCGATACTCTGGTCCCGTGCCAATGTAGTTTTGGCGAGGGACAGCTTCAACAACCTCGGTCAGCTCGGCAGTCGCATCAACAGCGGCCTGTGGATGGGGCAACCTTCCCCGGTCGACCGGCTCTGAGATGCCGATAAATGTATCCTCTAGTATACATTAAATGGGATTTAGGATCCTTAGAGGAAACAATGGCAGTAGCCCACCACGCCTCCGTCACCGTCCTCCGCACCCTCCGCAAGCTCGGGGCGGATCTGCGCGATGCGCGCCTGCGTCGCAGGCTACCGATGCAGCTCGTCGCGGATCGCGCTCGCACGACGCGCGCAACCCTGACCCGAATCGAACGCGGCGACCCGGCTGTCGGAATGGGCATCTACTGCTCGGTGCTCAACGTGCTCGGACTGCTCGACGGCGTCGGCAAGCTCGCCGACGTCGCCACTGATCGGGTCGGCGTCGAGCTCGAAGCGTCGAGACTTCCACGACGAGCGCGGCAGAGCACATCTAGGAAGAAAACCACGCGAGGCAAAGGATGACGGTCGACGTTCGTCTCCGCGACCTGACCGTCGGGAGCGGGTGCGGGAGCGGGTGCGGGTGCGGGAGCGGGAGCGGGAGCGGGAGCGGGTGCGGGTGCGGGGGTGAGTAGGCAATGGTTGCCTAGTACTCCTCTATGGGGAGGTCTCGCTCGCCGAACGCGCTCGCACGAGTCGCGGTGCGAATGTTACGCTGAGCATGTGCTCGAAACGGCCGAGCCTCGGACGAGGTTCCTTCAATCACGAGGCGGCGCCGCACCGAGCACTTCGTCGTGGGCGTTTGGCGTGTCATGAGCCGTCGCTCACTCATCGCCGCCTTCACGATCTCTTGCGTTTCGGGGTGCCCGGGCGCCGCACCGATTGCCGAGCGGGCGCCGCCGGAAAGCACGACACCCCGACTCGCCCCTCCCACAGCACGACTCGGGCGGATCCTCGATCGCTCAGGTCGAGTGCTGGTGGATGGATCTCCGTCCGGACGGGTGCTTGCTCCCCCTTCGCTGGCGGTGTGGCTCGGGGTCGACAGCCCCATCGGCGGGCTCGACCGGTCGAGCGAGGTGAGGCTGTCCTTCGATCGGGAACGGCACGAGCGGCTCGAGGCCGCCTTCGCCGACGTCCAGCTCGGCGCAGCGGTGGCCATCGACGTCGAGAAGGGTGGGGTGCTCGCCCTTTTCTCCAAGGGCGAGTCCCGAGGTGACCGAAGTATCGCGGAAAGGCATGTCGCCGTATCGTCGATGTTGCCGCCAGCCTCCGCGATCAAACCCTTTACGGCCCTCGGAGCCATGGCGCTCGGCGTTCTGACACCGGAGACCAAGCACGTGTGTCGAGGGTCGTTCGCGTATCGCGGGACCCAGCTTCGCTGCTGGGGCGCGCACGGCTCGCTCGACGTGCAGCGCGCTCTCGTCGTCTCGGACAACAGCTTCTTCTACGAAGTCGTCTCGAAGCTGACGCTCGACCAGCTGGCCGACAACCAGCGGTCGTTCGGTTTCGGGCGCGCTCCCGACTGGCCGCCCGGCGCAGCCGCCGGCCTCGTTCCCGATGCGAAGTGGTACGCGCGCCGGGACGGCGGTTCGCCGGAACATCACACACTGGTCCAAGCGATCGGACACGGCGACATCCGAGTCACGCCTTTGCAACTGGCATTGGGTTACGCCGCGATCGCATCGGGACGGCGGTCGTCACCGACGCTGACGCAGGAATCGGCGGGGCAGTCGGGCGAAGCGCTACCGGAGTCGTACACCGCGAACCTACCGCCGGTGCGAGAGGCGCTGGCGCGCGCCGTGAGCGACGCGTCGGGTACTGCGCACTTCGGCGACTTGAAACCGGATGTCGCGGGGAAGATGGGCTCCGCCGACGAAATGGTCGACGGCGTCGCGCGAAAAATCGGGTGGTTCGCTGGCTGGACCCCGGCGGAGAAACCTCGGATCGCGTTCGCGTTCTACGCCGAGAATCTCAGCGGACGGGCCGTGGCGCGAATCGCGCTCGAGCCGGGGCTGATCTCTAGTAACTAGTCGCTCCAGCCGCACGTGCGGGCTTTCGATTGAGCTTGACGGGGTGTCGGTAGTCTCGTCGCATCCGTCCGGCCTCCGTGGGTTTCGGCTTCGAACCGACTGGCACGTTCGACGCCAGTCCGTGCACTCCACCGCGGGGATTCTGAAGACCCCTTCTTCTCCGTCGACCCGGAAATCTGGCTTTGTTGCCGCGAGCAACGACCACTGGTACCACTGAACGGACGGGCAAGCAGGAGCGCAAATGTCGGAGAAGATCCAGCAGCTGATCGAGATGGCGAAAGGCAGCAAGCCCACCGCTGAGGACACAGAACGTCAGCGGCGAAGCTTCGCATACGGCAACACGCACTTCGAAAACGAACGGATCACTCGCGAAACGGTCGACAAGGCTGCTGATGCGCTAGCCGCCCAGTCGGATGACTCGACGGACTGACGTACGTCGCGACTCGAAGCCGAGGGGTCCAGAGCTTTTTCGGGACGCTGAACACAAGGCGGAGCTCGAAGCGAGGAACGGGCTCCTTCAGTTCGACGAAGTCAAGCGCCTGGCCGAGGCCGGCATCGAGGGGCCACGGTTCAAGCTGCGGCCCTCCACGAGTCAGGGACTTCAGCGCTTGGCAATCGAGGGGATCTATTCATGCGCGGGCAACTACCGCACCGGTCTTGTGACGATTCATGGCACGAGCCACCAACCACCAGAACCCGCACTTGTGTCGGGATTCGTCGAGGACATGTGCGACTACGTCAACGAAAACTGGCATAGAAGCGCGATCCACCTCGCGTCGTACCTCATGTGGCGAGTAAACTGGATTCACCCATTTGCCGGCGGGAACGGCCGCACGTCACGGGCTGTCTCGTACATGGTTCTGTGCGTCCGCGCAGGCACGTGGTTTGGTGGAACGCGCACCATCCCAGAGCAGATCGTAGAGAATCGCCAGCCGTACTATGCGGCACTCGATTCAGCTGATGCGGCCTGGGACGACGGCGAGCGCGTTGACACCACGGAGATGGAATCGTTGCTCGAAAACATGCTCGCAGAGCAGCTAGTTGGCGCGCACCGAGACGCGACCGCGGAGAGCGACCCTTAGCGCACGCCCCTCCGATCCTTGCGTCGCGCTCTGAGCGACCACGACGCCCATCGCCCCCTCCTCGACGGCGCCAATCTCGAAGACGTCTTCTTGCTCCGACCCTAGGTGTGGTGGACCAGAGGTCCATCACACGTTGGAAAGACCAGGACATGGATCAGATCTGTGCTTTTTCGCCGCCAAAACTCGGCGGCCTCGCCCCGTAGGGGCCGCCGAGTTTTGCAAGTAATCAAAGATCCAGGGGACTAGGTGCCGCAGCAGCACTGAAAACTCTGGGTTCCCATAGCCCGTTCACGATCAAACTCGATGTTGCAACCGGCGCTACCGTTCTGGCTGTCTGGGCTGCAATCCGGTCCGCTAAAGCCAGTCGAGCCCTGCGAGCCGCTGATGTCAGTTGGGCGGTCTTCATCGCACTGGGCTTCACAACGCATCCCGCGCGCCTTGCACCAGTCCTTGCAGGTATTGGCATCTACGTTCTGCGCGTTGAAATTGATGCACGGCTGCAGCGTGCTGCCAACAACTTCAGCCGGCTCACCGTCGCCACAGCTGAGCAGCACCGCCGTCGCGGCGGCGATGAGCACGACAAGGCGCGCCCGACGACTTCGTTGACTCATGTGACCCGCGTCTTTCGCACGTCTGCGAGCATCGTCGAGACGCGGATGCTCGAGACTGCCGCTGGCTGCGTCGAGATCGTCGATGGTACCTCGGCCAACACGCGAGAGGATGGCGCGCTTCGTTCAGTCGGGCGAAACGCAGCGAAGCCGCGTCACGTACACTCCCGGATCGCCGACGTGTCCAGGGGTCGCCCAAGCCACTAGGAGGTGCTCTGCGGAGGGCGAGCCGATGACGGCGTAGTCGTTCGATGCTTCACCCTGTTTGGGGATGTTCGGCAGAATGATGCGCTCGGTCACGGGCCAGCCGTCTGCGTCGGCCAAGCTGACGTGCACGCTTCTGGGGTTGATGTTCTCTTCGGTCCGCACGATCGCGAGCTGGCCTCCAAAATCTGTCGTCGCGAGCTCGTCGGGCTCCCATTGAGTGGACCCGATGGGGAGCTCGGGAGTGACGACGCGCCCTTGGCGATCGGTTCGAATTGCGAAGATTGGCGCCGCGCCAGACGGCGACTGACGGCGCTTCCAAACGACCCAAGCGCCATCATGCCGCGGCTCGACCGTGATCTGATCGATCCAATCGTCACCAGGAAGCTCGATCACGAGCTCGGGTTGGCCTTCGTCGGGCCAGAACACGATCTGAAGCCGGTTCGGCGGCCCGGTGAAGCCCAGGTCGTCGAGGCAGCTCCAGAAGTCTCGGCTGGTGGAAAGCGCGACAACCCATCCCCCGTCGACGCGCGCCGCGTCGGCCTCGATGGGCGCGAGAGCGCAACCGAGCTCGACGTTGCCCACGAACGGACGGTCAGCGGTGCCGATCGTGAGATTCGTTTGATCGCCGATGGTCGTCGTATACGCGACGAGCGGAGGATCTCCGCTCGGCCGAGCGCTCGAGAAGAGGGCTCGGCCGGGTCGTGAATCGATCGATCGCAGCTCGTAGGCGCCTTGGCCCCACTGCGCGGCGAAGTACATTCCCGATTCGTTCAGGATTTGATGCCCGTGCGCGAGGATCGTGTAGGTGTACTCGTCGATCTCGCCGGCGGCGTAGCCACCGTTGCCGGGCACCTGGAGCGAGTAGTCTGCACGCGGGAGCGGTTCGTCAGGCCACGCTGCCCACGCATCGAAGAAGAGTTGTGTGATCGTGGGCCCAGTGGCAGGCGGGTCGTCGGACTCGAACAATAGAACCGCTTGCTCATTGCCCGCGCGAAGCAGAGTCGGGTTGCTGCCGAGATCGCTGTCAGCGACCTTGCGCGTTCCCTCTTCGACCAGCTCGACGCATCTCACCATGGGTGCGATGCCGCCCGCGCCAGCGGCGCCACCGACTCCCCCCGCACCGCCGACTCCCACCACGCCGCCGCCACCCCCCGCAGGCGGACTTCCGGCAAGGCCGCCAGCGCCGACCATTCCCGCACCCCCCGCAGAGCCGCCGACCGCACCGCCACCGGCGCCGCCCGTGCCGAAGACCGAGCCACCACCCGAGCCGGCGGACCCCCTGCCGGTGGATTCGTTGCTCGTGACTGCTTGACCGCCACACGCGGCGGCAAACAGGAGAAGTGTACTAAGTTGCAGTGCTCGAACCATCACCCGCGACCCATTGCAACCCACATGCCGAACGCAAACTACGGGGTTTCGCAACGTACGCGCGCGAGCGTGGCTCGCTTTGGCACACGAGGGGCGTCTCGGTCGGAGAATTCGAGGAGTCGAATGAAGCCCATCAAGTCCGCCGTCGCGGCGATGTTGGACGCCTACGGCGAGCACCGAGTGCCGAAGGAGTGGAAGCCTCGGCCGTATCAGATCTCCTTGCGTGGGCGCACTGTGCGTCTTGTGGTCGATCGCGGGGATCCGATCGTCATCGAAGGTGATCCCGCGGCGTGGCTCCTACTCGCTGGGGACCAGCGTGAACGAGCTCGGTATCGAGCCGGTTGACCTCGCCTCTCGTCCGCCTAGCATGCCGACCGTGTTTGATTTCTCAGCGGTGTATTACGTTCGGCTTGGCACCCTTGCTCTGATCAGTATCGGTTTGTCCCAGATTGCCTGCGGTGGCCGCGGGCCGCTCTTCGCGCCACACGAATACCCAAAGGATCGAGCGCACGTTACCATCGAGGAGGTTGAAATTCTGGATCACCGAGCATCGGTAACGTCGGAGGACCTCAACGCTCCCAAGGTCACATTGCCGGGTACCATTGGCGAAGCGGAGGTCGAGATCACGGCAGCGACAAGAGGCAAGCTCAGGCTGCGCCTCGCACGCCTGTTTGCCGATGGCCCCGTGAAGGTGAAAGTCCAGATACTCGTGTTGAGGGGTCTAGTGGGTTGGCGGGCTGATTGGATACGCGAATACACCTACGTGGAGACGGCGGTGGATGTCATCGTCACGGCGAGCGAGTGTGAGGTGGAGCTATTGAACGTTCATGGCGTCGCGGAGAAGGAACGTGGGAGCCTCGATGTGCGGGACGGCGACCTCAACAAGCGCCTTCAAGAGTCTGTGCTAGTCGCGTTCGAACGCGCACTAGCCACGGTCGAGGCAATACGCGCCCTGAACGAGTCGGCAGCGCACGCCTGCTCGGCGAAAGGGCCTTAGTTTGATCCAGAGAACTCGCTGGCGCATCCGACGATGACACTCGACTGACAGAAGTGCGCGCTACGGGGGGCCGGACAACGCGCCTCATCGCGGCGGCGCTAGGCGGATGTTTTGGCCCAACATCGGCTCGGCTCTGGCGGGGATCGACTGGGACTTCGGGGCGCAGATTCGTCGAGTAGCCGCCACCTACTGCCAGCCGGTCATCGGTACGCTCGCCGGTGTGTTTCCCAACCTCGAGACCGCGCCGGCGGTAGCATCGCCGCTCACGGTCGAGGTCGGCGAGCCGCCGGACACGAGCTCGAGCTCGAGTCCGTGGATGCTCGATCTGAGCAGCATCCATCTCGTATGAACGGGCACCCATAGCCGTGGACACGAAAGGCGCGGCCGGAGGCTGTCGGCCCCCCCAACGTTGGGGGTGTTCCGGCGCGAGGCACAGGTCATAGGATCTCATCCGGACTCCAACTTGCGAGGTACGAATGGCTTTGGAAGGTTCACGCGGTGCATGGCTCGTCGCGGTTTCGCTCATTGGTGCGGGCATCTTCGGGTGCTCGAGTAGTGGCTCCGACGACGGATCGGGCGGCGCGTCGAGCACGGGTGGCTCATCGGGCAGCCCGGGGGCGGGCGGCGCGGGTACCGGCGGCTCTGGAGGTAGCGGTGGAGGCTCGGCGGGGAGCCCAGCCAGCGGAGGCTCTGGAGGGATCCCGGGCACGGGCGGCGGCGCGGGGAGCCCGGCGACCGGCGGTGCGGGCGGCGCGGGTGGCGGAAGCGGCGGCCAGGGTGGCGGCCCCACCGGTTGCCAGATTCTCGCCGAGCTCGGGGGTACGATCGACGACGTCGTGTCGGTAGCCGCCGACGGAACCGGCGAGCTCAACCTGACGAATCGCGCCGGAGTGCAACACGAAGGCGTCTGGTCGCCGGACGGAACACGCATCGCCTACGTCTCGAACCCCGGCAACGACATTCGCGGGGACATTCACGTGATGGATGCGGACGGGTCGAACGACACACCCCTGACCACCACGGGGGACAACGCGCGTCCGTCATGGTCGCCGGACGGAACCATGATCGCTTTCGACGGCGGCGCCGGCAACGACATCTTCATGGTGCCGGCCGACGGCAGCGCTTCGCCGACCAACCTGACCAACGACGCGGCGGTGGATCAGGAGAACCCCCAGTGGTCGCCGGACGGAACCAAGATCGCCTACGTGTCCGACGCGGTGGATACCGACTTGGAGATCTTCGTCATGGATTCGGACGGACAAAACCAGACGAACCTCACCAACGACCCGGCGCCGCCCTGCCCGACCTGTAGCGGCATCGACGATGTGGCACCGGTGTGGTCGCCGGACGGCACGATGATCGCGTTCAAGCGCGACGAGGGCCTCACGGTGATGGGAAGCGACGGCATGAACCGCAACGAGCTGCAGGCGGGCACCGACAGCGAAACGGCACCCTCGTGGTCGCCCGACAGCGCACGACTCACGTTCTCGCGCCCCGAAGGCCTCGGCCGCCCGCAGACATGGCTGATCGACGCCGACGGTCAGAACGCCACGGCCGTCACCGCCGACAGCCTGGCGAGAATCGTCAACCCGCAGTTCTCACCGGACGGCCAGCAGATCGCTGCGATCCGTGTGACTGTCGCCGGCACGACCGGGCTCGTCACCTTCCCCGCTTCGGACGGCAGCTCCCTCACGACGATCGCGATGGACGTCACCGGGATCCCTCGCTGGTCGCCGAGCTGCCCTTGAGAAATCGCACGTCTGACCGGGATGCATGACGTGCTCGATGTTCTCGCCGGCCGTGGCAGCATCAGGTTGCCCGCCCGCCTCGTGTCGAGCGCCATCGGCAGCCCGGTGGTCTGCGGACAGTCCGCGGCCATGTCGAGGGCGAGGACGTCGAGCTCGAACTGGTCGTCGACCATGCCGTCGGCGAGGTAGTACACGCACCGACCGTCGCTCGACGCCTGACACCGATGTCAGCATCGTGAATCACAGACACACTCCGGCAGCCTAGCTACGCAGCTCCGACGCGCGCTGTCGTTGCTTTCGCAGTGTTGTGTGATGCAGTCGCATGGCACGCCGTGTGCTCTCCGGCGAAACGCATGAGCTTGGTGCTCGTCGTCGGCGCTCTCGTCGTCGTCACGTTGCTCGTCATCAGCATGGGGGTCGCGCGCTCGGCCGCTCTGCAAGAAGTCGAGCCGCTGCGATCCGAGATACAACGCCTTCAAGCCGCGAATGGCGCCTTGGAAGAGCGCGTTGCGCGTCTCGAGGTCAACGGGGCGAGCCCGTACGGCGATGTCGGCGTTGCGACGAACGCACCCGCTTCGCTCGAACAGACTAAGCCGCACGAGCACCGGGCGACCCCCGCGAGCGAGCTCGCACCTGCGAGTGTGTCCCCGGCTGCCGCGGCGAAGAATCCGGCGCCGACTGGAGCCTCCGCTCCGGCGGAGCCCACGACCTGGGAGAGCTGGCTACTCGGTCGGGGCGCAGCCGTGCTCGGTGCGACCGTGCTCGTGCTCGCGGGACTCTTCTTCTTTCGCTACGGCGTCGAGCACGGCCTGCTGACTCGGCCACTGCGCGTGATCCTCGGTGTAGTTGCCGGCGTGGGTGTGCTGGCCGGGTCCGAAGCAGTCTTGCGCCGCCGGCACGACAACCTCAGCAGCTGGGTCAGCGGCGCCGGCGTGGCCATTCTCTACACGACGCTGTGGGCATCCGGGCCGCTCTTTCGGCTGATCCCGGTGACGCTCGTCGCGATCGCGATGATCGGACTGACGGTCGTCTGCTGCCTCCTCGCGCTCTTGCGGGGTGCAAGACCGGTCGCCGCTCTCGGATTGATCGGAGGGTTTGCAACGCCCCTCTTGCTCTCGACCCCTACCGAACATCCGCTCGGCGTGCTCGCGTACATCGGGCTGCTCGACACCGGTCTCCTGTTGGTCGCGCGGCGACGGGGCTGGTCTTCCCTCGCGCTGTCGAGCCTCGCTGCAACCGCTCTCTTTCAGCTCGTCTGGCTGGCTGGCGGCGTCGGTGGCGTCGTGAACGTGGTCGCGATTCTCATTTTCGCCGGGCTGTTCGTCGGCGCGGCGGGCAAAACGCCCCAAGGCCAGTGGGCCGCCCTGCGCTCCACCGCCGTCGTCGCAGCCTTCGGCTTCGCCTTCTATGTCGGCGTGAGGAGCGAGATCCACATTGCGCTGCTTGGCCTCCTTCTCGGTAGCCTTCTGTTCGGCACGTTTTGGCTCGAGCGCGGATCAGAGCCCTCGTACGTCGGCCTCGGCGCTAGCGCAGCCGGCGCGGGCTGCCTCGGCGGGTGGCTCGTCGTACGACCGCTCGAGGATCTGAACAGCTGGGTCCTCATGGCGCTCGTCTCCGCGATCGCGCTTGGTCTTGGTGCGCTGGCGGAGAAAGAGCCCGGAGCCCGCGGGCCCGCTGTGGTGTTGCATTGTCTCGCCGTGCTCATCTTCACCGCCACCGCCGCGGGCGTCGGTCGAATCGTTTCTCCGTGGTCCTTCGTACTCGGCTGGATCGTGCTGACGGTGGTCGCGCTTCGCTCGGCGCGGCTCACCGAGCGGTATCCGCTCTTCTGTGTATGCGCTGGCGTGCTCGGGGGGTGCCTAGGCTCGCTTCTGCTCGTGCACGGTGGAGAAGGAGACGGCGTTCGTCCCCTCCCGCTCCTGGCAGTCGCTTGCGCCGTCACGCTCGCTTACCGGATTGCCTCGTGGCGCGCCGTCGACGAGCACATGGAGCGCTGGGGAAACCACGCCGCCGCGGTCCTCGCGGCTGTCGTCGCCGGGAGCACCATGCTCGCGCCGGTCGCGACGCGGTCGGGATGGGACCTAGCCGCGACACTCGTGCTCACGACGTTCGCGGCGACGTTTTCCCGCCGGACGACCCCCGGCTTCTGGCTCCTCGTCGCCACTGCAATTGCATGGGTCGTCCAGCTCCGATGGACGTGGAACGCTGGGCGTGACCTGCCAGCAGCCGCGGCCGTCGTTCATGCCGCGACTGTCGCCGCAGTGGCGTGGCGTGCGGCGTGGCTCCACCGCCACCGACAAAGCACCACTTGGAGCTTCGTCGCTGCGGCGCTCGGCTCGGTGCTGTTTCTCCCCCTCCTTCTTGCAACCTACGAGCTGGGAATCGGACCCAACGGCGTTGCTCTCGTGCCTGCGGGCCTCGCGATGGCAGCCTGGGTCACGCTCAGGGCATGCTCGCACCCGAGCGCGGACCAAACAGCCGCCCGCGGCACCGGGCCCTGGCTCGCCGCAAGCGTGATTCTCCTCGGTTTCGTGGCGCTGAACCTCGTTATTCTGGATGTATTCACCGCGCAATCGGTACTCGCCTTCTCGCTGGATCGCGCACCCGCCCGAGACCTCACGCTCTCACTCTCTTGGGCGCTATTCTCAGTGGCACTGTTGGTGCTCGGCACGCTCAGGCGGAGCAGCCCACTGCGGAAGGTGAGCCTCGTCGTTCTGCTGGCAACTTGCGCGAAGGTCTTCGTGTACGACTCGTCGCAACTGGGTGATCTCTACCGAGTCAGCTCGCTCGTGGGTCTTGCAGTTGCGCTCATAGCTGCGTCCCTTTTCTACCACCGCCACGTGGTCCCACGGCTGGCCGACGACGCGAGGTTGTGACGGGCATTCGACGCGGGCTGAAAACGCGAAGGTCCTTGACCCGTTTTGTGTGCGGCGGTCCACTGTCGAGGACGTGAGAAGGCGGGCGCTCTGTTGCTGGCGGGTTGCTCGGTCACGAGCTGCGGAGCAGGCTCGCCGGGACCCACCGCTCCGGAGGCGCAGGCTTGCGCGAGTCGACCCATGAGCCCCGCGAGTGACATGAATGTCATGGGCTGCGGCGGCTAAAACACGACTGCTGGTTCGACAACAGCCGCGCGCGGCTCGTTTTCGGGTCGTTGCAGCGACGATCGGGCCGCTCCGAGAATTCAAACAAAACGTGGCATACGACGTGCTTTGCGCGTCATGACTGCTTTCAACGGCAGCTTCACCATTTCTTAGTTTCGTCGCTACACACGAGCGTTCCTCTCCCGCCGGCTCTGCCGCGGGACGACCGCGCTCGACTTGGAAGGGGCATTTTCATGCGAAACCTAGTGCGGAGTTCCGTGCTTTTTCTGGCTCTGGCGGCGTGCAGCGGCTCGAGCGCGAATTCTGGCGGCGACGGGAGCTTTTTCGATTCGGAAGGCGTACCCGGACCGCCCACCCAACCCCCACCGACCGGCAATCGGTGGACGGGCGTCGTCGTCGAGGGTGAATGCGGTCGAAAAACCATCGAGTACATCCTGGTCGACGAGGTGTGCGGCGAGACCGACAGCCCTGCCTACCTCGAAGCGTTCCGCACACCGATGTTTCGAGATGGAGCCCGCGTCGGGGACACTCTCTTCACCGTGGATGGGACCCACTTGTGGGGCCTCGATGTCGCCCAACCCGATGTCGCTCATCGGCAGTCGCTCGTCTCGGGATTCGGGGTGCTCGCCTCCGGCGCGCTTTCGGAGACGGCACCACCGCGGTCGATCTCGATCCACTCTCGCTTCTCTGCCGTCTCGCCGCCGCGGTGCCCCCGCCCAGGTTCAACGTCGTGCGCTACGCTGGCGTGCTCGCACCCGCCGCGAAGTGGCGAGCACTCGTCATCCCGCCGGCTCCCGACGTCGATCCCGAGTCCGCCGCCGCCGCTGCCCCCAAAGCGCCACCCACCCATCGCTCAGGCTGGCGCCCGTGGGCCGAACTCATGAAGCGCACATTCGCCATCGACGTCGAGCAATGCCCCGAGTGCGGCGGCCGAATGAAGCTCCGCGAGCTCGTCACCGACGCCGAA
>JAJDAH010000063.1 GCA_029261965.1 Polyangiaceae bacterium | reverse complement strand
CCGATAATTCATAGAGACTTATCACCGGACAACCTCATGATGACCGATGAAGGAATAGTCAAGTTACTGGATTTTACAGTCGCCCAAGAGTCTGACATTCAAAGAACAGCTACCGTTGTAGGGAAGCAATCATATATGTCGCCGGAACAATTTCGGGGTAATCCAGTAATCCAGTCTGACATTTATTCTTTTGGCTGCACAATGTATTTTTTGCTTACTGGATGTGATCCTAAGCCAATGGAACTAGAGAGCATTAGACAATCTAATTCCAGTTTTGATGAAGGCTTAGATAATATTATTCAAAAGTCTGCAGCATTTGAGCTATCTGAAAGATATACCTGTGCTAATGAAATGGCTAATGATTTTAAGAAATGGTTGGAGCATATTTCATGAGTTTTGTTGCATGAGTTTTAGGGCTTTTGAGGCTGTGCCACATTCCCTTATATAATCTCGCGCCACAGTATGTATGCAGTTTATATCTTTTAAATTTGGCATGATTCCAGTTCTGAAAGATTCGGTCCTGCTGATAAGAAATCGAACAAATCGTAAGCCGGATTCACTTATTTCTCGATTTTCCGGGCCGCCACTACCTGTGATGATTACTTTTACTATTGAATTCTCTGCCATTTCTTCAAAGACTTTTTCAATAGATTTACTTGCCTGTATCAATTTGTCTTTCGATTTTGGATTTTGATTCATACAAAACACCTGAATAAGGGATGGACGATTCTAAAGAAATTATTGATGGATAAACTTACTGTAGTTAGCCAAAACTCGCTTGGCAACTAAATAAAAGCTAAGACAAAATATGTTTTTTCTATAGAAAGTGAAAGCATTCCCTATATCAATTTTGGCAATCTCAACAATATCTTGATTCTTGCTTTTATAAATATGACTAACTTGAGAACTATTCAATCTCTTTAGATTTCGAATAGTCAAATTTAAATAGATATCGATTAAACTAACTAATCTCTATACATATTGTTTTTTCTGGAGCGGGAGTCAGATGCAAGTATTAGATACACCGGAATCAACCAAAGATTCTCAGATAGATGGAATGAATTGTCTTGTTAAAGAATCGCTTGAATCAGATGGATTAGTATTGAAGTCAGATGTCTCTGTGCCACCAATCGGATCTGATGAAGTAAGAATCAAAGTCATTGCCACTGCTGTTTGTGGCACAGACAAAAGCATTTACAATAGCTCATCTTCAGAAGGCATTCGTCGCGAGATGATGCGCTATTTTGATGATAAAAGTGAATTCAATCCAATTATAGTAGGGCATGAATTTTGCGGAATTGTAGATGCCCTGGGTTCTGGAGTAACAGCTGAACGATTTTCAGATGTTCCAGAAAATCTTAGATTGTCTGCCGGTGATTATGTTACTTGTGAGATGCATTTATCCTGTGGACATTGTTTTCAGTGTAGAACTGGAGCCGAACATATCTGCACTAGAGTGAAAGTTAAGGGTGTCCATTTAGATGGATGTTTTGCAGAGTATGTAACTGTTCCATATAAAAATGTGATTTTGCTTGGAAAAGATGGTGATACCAAAACGATTCCACCTAAAGTTGGAGCAATGTTAGATGCATTTGGAAATGCTGTTCATACTGTCTATGAAGCTGACGTTAGAGGGAAGTCCGTCGCGATTCTAGGTGCTGGACCACTAGGCTTGATGGCGGCATTTTTGTGTCGCGATTTTGGTGCGGCAAGGATTTATCTTACTGAAGCGGCTGATGTTGATAGAAGATTTAAACTAGGCGAAGAGTTTGGTGCAGACTTTTGCTTTGATGTTTCTTCTGGTAGTCAAAAGGTTTATGACGCGGTTGAAAAGTATGAGACCATGGCAAATGGTGTTGACGTTGTACTAGAGATGTCTGGTTCGCCTTCTGCATATCGTGATGCATTTAAAATAGTACGAAATGGTGGCACTGTTTTATTACTGGGAATCACAAGAAAACCATTGGATAACTTTGATATTGCTAACGGTGTAATCTGGAAAGGTGTCACAGTCAAGGGTATCTTCGGGCGAAAAATGTTTGATACCTGGGAAACAATGCTCAGTTTACTCAATGCCGAAAAACTTGATATAACAACAAAACTAGATAAAATTCTGGCTACCAAAACATATCGATTGAGCGAGTATGAAGAGGCCTTTACTAATCTCACCTCAGGTGAGGAGATGAAACTAGTATTTGAACCCTAGTAGCTTAGTTATTTAACAGACCTTATTTAGGAGGAGATTTTAAAATGTCCGGAGCAAGTAGTGAATCCGCTGTCAAAAACAAATCGAAAGGCGTAAACGCCATGAGTCCTAGCAAAATCTATAAAGCCATTGCCAAAGAGCTTGAATCTGCCAAAGCAGCTAAGACATACAAATATGAAGTGCCTATTGAAAGCGAACAGGCGGCCAATGTTGATGCCGATGGCAGAATTTGCGTTATGCTAGCTTCCAACAATTATCTTGGACTGGCAAATCATCCAAGAGTTAAAGAAGCCGCAAAG
>JAJDAH010000062.1 GCA_029261965.1 Polyangiaceae bacterium | reverse complement strand
CAGCATCGCTCGCGACGAGCAACTCCAGCAGAGGCTCCGCAAACGCATCGCGACCAAGCGTGGTCGCGCGAATCTTCGCCGTCGCGCGTCCGTCGAACACCGACTCGCTCATATCGCTCAGCGACAAGGCCGACGCGCTCGTTACATCGGTCTACGCAACAATCTCTTCGACCTGCGCCGAGCATCGACCATCCAGAATCTCGAAACCGTGCAGCGCGTCCACGCGCTGAAGCGCGCTGCTTGACGCTGGGATCAAACCGTTTGTCGCCCTAGGAGTCGCCGCAGGGAGCGAAAGAGCACCACCTGTTCGCGTCGGGAGACCCTGCGTATCGGCGGTGGCTGTCCGGATAGGTCAACGGCTCCGCAGTACGCGTCGGCACCGAAACGCCACGAGTCATGGTCGCGGGGAGTCATCCTTACCAAGGATGCGGCTCCCTCTCGTTCTAGGCAAGCCGAAATCGAAAGCGAGCCATGCTCAGACCGTTCGTCCGGCAAGTCCGACTCGAGGTGGTGCTCGAAGATCTCCTTGTGTGAAGCGCCTCCGCTTGCATCGTTCTTTTCCCATGACTGCCTCCATTGTCTCCATTTCGGAGGCGTCCACCAAATCGGGGGAGGTTCAGCACTCGCAATGGACCTGCGTCCGAATCCGTCGGGACATGGGCTGTTCACCCGTCGGGACCGCACGGATATGGACGGTTTAGAGTGCGCTCGGATGCTTTTGGTCGTTTTGGGTCGTTCCGAACACTTTTGAAGACGTTCTGACCGTTTTCGGTTGGTGGCGACTCTACGCGTAGGCGTGTCACTGGTCGAATCGAGTTATGAGGATGTTTCATGCGGGAAGCGAGCGCCTGCCGGGCCGCTCAGCGGCCGCATGGGGGCTCCGCAGAGGCTCCTATGGGGCCGCAAACGGGGTCTCATTTCCGTTGCGAGACCGCACACATGCACATTCAGGCGCGAGTGGCCCGGAAGCGGTGACGTCAGTGGGAACGTCGCGATACAGCTCACATCGGCACGAATCCGACTGCCACACGCGCCGTAGTGATGGCATCGGTGTTGCCGACCGCGGCAGGCGCGACTGCTCTCGGACAACTTCGGGTCTCAAGCGAGATCTGCCCGATCCATGCTGGACGTAATGACCACTCCGTCCATCAAGGCCCAGTTCGCCACTCGACATAATAAATTATGGACCACCAAGGGCGCTACTGGCCGAGTTGTTATGGCCTGGGGTTATGCCCTGGGCACTTGCACTAGGCGCACACGCGTGTACACGAACGGGACGGTTCGTGTACGCGTGATGCAATCACGCTCGTCGAAATAAATTGGCGCATCCACAGGCGTGCGCTCACGATTGGTGCTGCATCCGCAGAAGGAGTTTCCCATGGATTGCATCGACGAATCGAAGGTTGGTCCCGGTGACGAGAACGAGGTGAACGGCGAGCTCGAAGATGACAACGAGCTTGAAGGCGACGAGGAGCTCGAAGATGACGACGAGCCCGATGACGACGAGCCCGAAGATGACGACGAGCCCGAAGATGACAACGAGCCCGAAGATGACGAGCCCGAAGACGACGAGTTCGAAGACGACGAGCTCGAAGACGATGAGGGCGAAGACGACGGGGGCGAAGACGACGGGGGCGAAGACGACCGGGGCGAAGACGACGAGCCCGACGATGACGAGCCCGACGAGCCCGACGATGACGAGCCCGACGAGCCCGACGATGACGAGGAGCCGGGGGACGATGAGTTCGAAGACGAGGACGATTGATCCGGTTCGGCTGCTCCGAAATACTCGCTAGCCCAGCCATGCGCTGACCTAGCGCACCTCCTGCGGGAGCGTCCCACCGGAGCCGACGGTCCGGTGGGAGCTACCTAGCCGCTTACCCGGTCCGGTCGGGGAACGGCTCGCGCGTGGCGTCCCGCAGGGACTCCCCGCGCATGTAGAACAGCCGCACGACTGGCTCCCCGCTCTCGGCTTCGATCTCGCGGCACCAGCGTTGCGCGTCCCATGGGTTCGCGTCGCGTTCGAGTGTGAGCCAAACTTCCTCAGCGTCGAGGAATGACTGGAGGTGGGGCTCGTACCGCTCCGGTACGACCCGGCGCATCGCATCGACGACGCGGCGCCTACGTTCCCTCGCGCGATCCTCCCTGTCGCGAGCGGCGTTCACAGCGTCGGAATCAGTGGGGCGGACGACGCGCAGTCGGTGAAAGCCGTCGCGCTCCAGATCGTGCGACACGTCGATGTGACCTCGATCGCCGTCCTTCACCAAGAGCCAGCACCGCTTTAGATCCAGCGCTTTTTCCATGGCGTACCGAACGCGAAGGACTTCGCGCTCGTCGATGTCCTCTTCGATCTCGACGAATACCTGCTCCTCGTTCGCGATTATCACCCGCGCATTCGTCCCGGGAGGGGCATGCGTCGCTACGAGCTCAAGGATTCCTTCATCGTATTCGCGGCGCGTGAGCGTAGGCATCGATTTCCCGTGCTCGGCGTTTTGCGCACGAACATGGCGCAAGGCCGTCTCGTAGGACTCGCCGGTCTCTAGTTGACGTTGGCGAACACGCTTTTTGAGTTTGGATTTGGGCATTTTCGTCTCCAACGTGGACCCGCGCCGCCGTCCCGGGAGCAAGGTCCACATGTTGGTGGACGAACAATGTCGAATCCGGCTCTGGGGTTACTCCCCCTTTGCCCCGCGCGAGCGTCCGGGACGGCGGACGAGAGCGGGGTACGGCATGAGTGGAACACCGATTGACAGCCTGACGGACGCTCGCGCTCTTGTCCAGTCTGGTGCCGCTGTAGCCGTCAGCGACGCACTGCGATGCGAACAGCTTTGATGGCGAGTGCCCTTCCTACTCCTGCGGAGGTTGAGAAGATCACCGCGACGGTAGTGCTTTGCGACAGCGGCTTGGAGCTTCCCCGAGAGTCAACGCGGAAGTATTCGTTCCGGCGGGGCTGGCCCCTGCGGATCGAGCGCACATCAAAGCGCTCGCCATGGGAGCGGGAACTGACGAAGGCGAAACCCACGCTCGACATAGACCGTCACGACGCCACGTGGTGTCGGTACGGCTGGGTCCATTGCATCGAACATGCGTCCCTCCACCTCAAGCTCCGCGGGCGGGGCGCCCCGGACCTCGCGCGCGCTCCTCAGCGCGGGCAAGCCTCGGCGGTCGAGCGGCCAGACGAATTGGCGTTCGTTCTCTTGACGTGGACGGATGACCATGCCGGTAGCGTGACGCGCCTCTTGCCATCGAGCAAGCGCTGGGCAGATCCAGTGCAGCTCCCAGATGGACGGGACCCGGCTCGCAGATCTCTATCTTCCCCGAATCAGAGTTTGAACGCCGGACTCCACTTCGTTGACCAACTCGCTCGCTCGGGCGACGCCAAGGTCCACGGCCGGTTCCCAATTCATGAAATGGCCGAAGCCGAATGCAAAAAAAGCGGCCGAAGCCAACAGTCCGAAGACGACGAGTCCGAAGAGGCCGAACCCCAAGGCGACGAGTTCGAAGGACGACGACTGGAAGACGAGGACGATGCGAATCACCGACGGCCAGCTGTAGCCGGCGATCCTGTCCGGCTGTCCCGAAATCCTCAGGCCGGAATTTCGAGCACACGCCTAGATCATGCGCCGCGGTCGCGACGATCCCGAGTCTCGAAGACGTTCGATTGCGGGACACCCGGTGCCGGCAAACGACGAACCGGACGGGGTGATGTCAGAGCCAGATCCGGCAGAACCCGATCTTTTGATCGCCGACGTACTTCGGTTCGATCGGATCGAAGGTCTCCCCGGAACGATCGCAAAACTCAGACGGAGCGCAGTCGGCGTCGGACCAGCATCGTGGTCTACAGAATGGTCTTCGTTCACCTCCGGCGAGATCAAGGAGCACGCAACCGTCGCCTGACTTGCACGCGCAGTCGTCGCCCGAGATGCAAAGCTCGTTGGTGTTCAGTGTGCCGACACCGTTGCAACAAACCGACGGCTCTCCTCTTTGCGTTGCTGGCGCGCATCCTGCAGCGGCGCCGCATGAGACCGGGCCGAAGATCGGATCGACCGGGTCGCAGCTCTCCACCGCGTCGGGGCCGCAGCGGACGCACCCGTTCCCCTGGTCGCACCCGCACGGACCATCGGGCGTCACGCAGCACGGCGTTCCAAACGTGGCGGGGCAGAACCCGGGGTTGCACATGCCCGTACCGCCGGTTCCGCCGGTGGCGCCGGTCCCGCCAAGGCCACTCGTACCGCCGACGCCGCCGGTACCGCCAACCCCGCCGCCCCCGCCGCTGCCGCCAGTACCGCCCGTCAAAGCGCCCCCGCTCCCGGCAACACCGCCCGCTCCCGAGCCTCCCGCACCAGCAACGGGCGTGCACGCCGCTTCGCAGCTCGCCCGATCTCCGCGCTCGCAAATGCAGTTGTCGACGCACTCGAAGGAAGAACATCCAGGAGGCGGCTGTTCGGCGAGCTTCTCCTCCTCTTCATACTGCCCGGTGAGCGCGCACGCGATCGTGCACACACCCGCGCCGATGAGCGTCGCGTACTGGTTCATCAGAACCTCCTCTCGATGGTCAACGCCCCGCCCCTTCGCCCCAGCAGTGGCCGAATGATCGTTGCCCGCTCGGGCTCCTCCGTCGGCTTCGAGGTCAAGATGAGCAACGTGCCGATCCCGACGCCCACGGCGCCCAGCCCAAAGAGAGCCTGGGCGCCCCGCTGCTTCCCGGCCGGGTCGCTCGCGCACCGCTTGTCCGCGCCGCAGTCCCCGAGCAGCGCCAGCTCGATTGCGCCGTAGCCGATGAGCGCAGCTCCGCCGATCCCGATCGAAACGAATCCCGCCGTTCGTTTCCTGTTCGAGCTGGACGGCTCGTCGACGTCGACGGCGGGAGGTTCGTCAGTGTCCGCAGGCGGAGCCGGCGCCTCGACCTTCACCTCCCGAGCTTCCCCCTCGCCGAGGTCGACCTCGTACTCTCGATCTCCCGTGACGACCACGTGCTCACCCGGGTTCACCTCGACGGACGACCCCGCCGCCACCGACTCCCCGTCGAGCAGCACGGTTGCGCGCAATCCGCTTGGCAGGTGGACCGTGATCGTCGGGACCCGGGGCTGCAACTCGCCGATCTTCTCGCGCACGAGCCCGGTGCGCTCGTGACCCGGCGGCAGGGTCGCCAGGAGCTTCCGCCACGTCGCGAGCGCGTCTGCGAGGTTGCCGTCCTCCTCGTGGCACTCAGCGAGGTTCGCGAGGGTGCCGGGCGCCGGGTCTAACCGCTGGCTCTCCTCGAACTTCGAGGCAGGCGGCCTCGTGGTCGCCGCGCTTCATCAACTCCCGAGCCTCGTCAAAGAGCGCCTCGGCGCGCGCGCGATCAGCGGCGGGCTGCGCCAGCGCTGTCGCGGGGACAAGCGCGACGGCGAGCGCAACGACGGGAGAGAGCTTCACCATTCCCTCTGATCCATCGCCGACGGTGGTTTGGGTGGGGGAGCGGGCGTCGGCTTCGGCGGTGCCACCTTGTTGCCGGTGTAGGGCTCCTCGGGCTTGGCAAGTGGCTTCCTCTGTGCCGGGCTTGTCGGCTTCTCCGTCGCGGGCTCGGTCGGCAGTTCTTCGACGGAGACCGCGTCGCTGGCGGCTCCTGCGTCGGGGCTGGGGGCGACGGCCTCTACGGTTGGCTCGCTCCGCTCCGCAGTCTCGCCCTCCCCGGTCGCGACGGACGCCGCCGCCGACGCTGGCTCGGGCTCCGGTCCGCTCGACCCCCTCGCGATCACCATCACCGCCACGAGAACGGCGACAACCACCCCGACCCCGCCGAGCAGCGCCGGCCTCGACAGGCTCGCTACAGTCCGCACCAACGACCGTCCGTTCGTGACGGGTACGTCCGTCGCGGCGGGCGCCCCCGCGCTCGCCAAGGTCCTGTCCTTCACGGACTCGGGCACTGTCAACTTCGGCGCCGTCGAGAGTGGCGCCCGGTGGATCTCCTCGAAGGCCCGCCGGACGGCGCTCTGCATCGCCTTCGCGTCGGGCCACCTCTCCTCCTTCTCGAACGCAAGCGCCCGGTCGACGACCTCCGCGACGGGCTGGCGCACCTCGGGCATGACCGTCCGCAACCCGTCCGCCGGCTTCGTGCAGGCCGCGACGAGCACCTCGTTCGTCGTGCGCCCCCCATGGACGGGGCGCCCCCTGAGCAGGGTGAACATCGTCGCGCCGACAGCCCAGAGGTCACTTCGGGCGTCTACCTCGGCCCAGAGTCCCCGAGCCTGCTCCGGCGGCATGTAGGCGGGGGTGCCCATGGACGATCCGGTCTTCGTGGCGTGGGTCGCCTCAGAGACCTGACGGAGCCGCGCGATCCCGAAGTCGAGCACCTTCACTTGACCGGCGCGGGTCAGGAAGACGTTCTCCGGTTTTAGATCCCGGTGCAGGACGT
This sequence comes from Polyangiaceae bacterium, assembly GCA_029261965.1. Taxonomy (GTDB): domain Bacteria; phylum Myxococcota_A; class Polyangia; order Polyangiales; family Polyangiaceae; genus JAJDAH01. Next base: position 5,708 of record JAJDAH010000062.1, on the reverse strand, counting down.
TCTTCTCGTGGGCGGCGACGAGGACGTCCAGGATCTGGTCGGCGATCGACAGGACCTCATCGGCGGGGAGCTTCCCGCCGATGCGGGCGGCGCGGGCTTCAAGCGACTCGCCGCCGAGCAGCTCCATAACCAGAAACAGCTCGCCCTGGTCCGTCTCATCCTCGTCGATGACCTTGACTACGCCGGGGTGGTCGACGCGGTTCGCCGCCCGGCCCTCTCGAAAGAACCGCTTCCGGATCTCGGGGCGCACCGTCAACTCGGGGTGCAGGATTTTGATCGCGGCGCGGCTCTCGTTGCGGTGGGTTCCCGAATAGACCGCCGCCATGCCTCCCACGCCGAGGAGGGAGTCGAGGTGCCACTTCCCGAGGAGCGTTTGGCCGAGGCGATGCTGGGCGCGGAGAAACGCAGGATCTACTTCTTCCGTGAGCGAGTCCATGACCAGGTATCTTTAATGATACCTCATATGTGAGAATAGTCGGCACCTTGATCGGCAGGCCACTCTCCCGGCCGTGGCGCAGGACAAACGGCGCGGAACCCGAGCCGAGGCCCAGGACCCCACTGAGGTGCTCATCCAGCACGTGGGCAGTCGGGTACGCGAAATCCGCCAGGACAAGAAGCTCAGCCAGACGGACGTGGCGTCAAGACTCAGAATGGCCACGCCGAACCTGCAGCGAATAGAAATGGGCCGTCAGAACGTAACGCTCAGCACCTTGGCACGCCTTGCGGAAGCGCTCGGAGTGCGGCCACTCGATTTGTTGCGCGAGTCACGAACTTCGACGAAATCGGGCACATCTCGTCGCAAAAGCAAAACGGGCGAATCGAGGTAGGTCCTCGTCGCGCGCAGCAGTCTCGGAACGCTCACAAACGCTCCATGGTTGTCGAGGCTCTCCAAGAGAATCGGCGCTGCTTGCGAGTGGGCCGGCGGCGTGATTTCCCTGGGCCTGCGTCAGGTCGCGTCTTCGGCTTTGGCGATCCCACGCTCCCTGGGATGGAGCGCGAGGCACCAGCAAGGAGGATCACTCGTGGCGTCAAGCAAGAGAAAGAACCGCAAGGGCATGAGTGCTTCTGACGTCGGCTTGGCACCGCAAAGGCAGCGGACGTAGTGGCTGCGGGCAAGAAAAAGGACATCAAGTTCACGCCGGGGCACGTGTACATCGTCCGCGGCCGAACGACGGGGAAATCTGCGGGCAAAGTAGCCAGGGGTCGAACGAAGCCCCGGGCGGCGAACAAACGCGTACTGCGAGCACTTCCAACCGATGCCCAGTTTTCGGCGGTTGGTCGTGGACCTCGGCGTGAAGCGCTCCCAGGCACTCATCACTGAGGTCGAGGTCGGAATGCGAGCACCCATCAAAGGGTAGCCGAGTCTGCTAGCCACATCGTCGACGTCTTCCTCAGGCGGGCTTGGTCTGGGAGCCTAGTTCTATTGCGGAAGGAAATTGAGCACCGCCGCTTAGCGTCGTCGCGAAGCGGGCTTAGTCGTGGTGGATCGGCTCGCCGAACGAAGAGCCGCATGACCGGCAGGTCGACATACGGGCGCCAAACTGCTCAGTCCGCAAAGGATCGTCAACGAGGTCATTCCCATCGTAGGGACATCGACCGTCCTCTGATGGACCCAGAACAAGTCGCATGTGGAGTTGGTCGTCACCGAGCGCTTTCAGCTCCTCCTTGTCGTCCTCTGAAAGCGGAGATCCATCCTGTCTAGAATAGTATCCGTCGAGATCGCGTTGCAGGTGGCGAGGGAGATCGAGCGCGACCGCTGGCCGTGGCCGTTCGCCTTGGCGGCGCATCTTCCGAGAGAACCTGCCCATGCCAACCCAGTAGCGTCTAGACCGTCAGGAGGGAAGCCCCCCGTTCACGCGTGGGCGAACGCGTCACCGGAAGGATTGAGAGCCATCCACAAGTCACCACTCGTGAAACCGACCCGCTCGCGAGCCCGCTCGGAACGGGAGATTTCATGTGATTCGTCGGACAGGCTGGTCAGGTTGGAGAAACGGCGCGCTGCAACCCGAGGACTTGCAGTAGACGCGAAGTATCGAGCGGTTTCGCGAGCAGCGCTACCGCCCCGCCATCGACAAAGGCATCTTCAAGTCTCCGGGTCACCCGTCCCGACAGGGCAACGACCATGACGTGCGCAGTTTCGGGCGCAGCTTGGAGCCTACGGCAAAGCTCGACCCCGTTCATGCCCGGCATCCTTGCGTCGACGAGAACGGCGTCGGGGCGAAAGATCCCGATCTTCAGAAGCTCGTCGACGGCTCCGTCTGCGGCTTCCAGCGTCAGGCAGGACCTGAAGTATCGAGTTGCAAGGCAATGCCGAAGCACTCCAACCACTCCCGGGAGGCCCGTCTGCTGAAACCCGCGAAGCAAGACGAACTCTTGGAGCGTGCGATGTCAGGAAAGGCCCGACAAAACGTCTTGTTGTTTCTTGGCAGCGACGTTTCGGCGACAATGCACGTCGTGAATTGGCGAGTGCGCGCGATCGTTTTTTCGTGCCTCGTGTGGGTCGCGTGTAGTGGCGGGACGGGTGGCGGCCCTTCCAGCGACGGGGGCGCGGGCACTGGAGGCGCGAGCGCAACGTCGGGTGGGACTAGTGGCAGCGCAGGGACATCGCGAGGTGGCGGATTAGGAGGGGTCAGCGGTGCGTCGGGTCGTTTCAACGCATCGTCGGGCGCCGGGCGAGATAGCGGCCCAGGGCCCAGTGACGGTTCTCTGATAGACGTGCTCCCCGACGTCGCCGTCGACGCGGGTGCAGGTTTTGTCCCTTGCGATTTCAACCTGTTCGGTGAGCCCGGCGATTTCTGCAATCTGGCTGCGGGGGAGGCATGCTGCCAGAAGATCGATCAGCGATCGCTGAAACCCACTGGTGGCGAGTGTCTGGTTGACGCGTCGCTCGCCGAATGTCGGATTCGGACTGAGTGCGACGATGACGTCGATTGCACGCCGCCGGCCACATGCGAGCGTTTCTTCGTAGCAGGCATCGGCGAATCCCGCGCCTGCAGTTCGTGAGGCTAGCCGAAAGGTCGCCTCGGACCGCGCGGACGCAGCAACCCCGTCGCCGGCGTATCGGGGAACGGGGCGGTGTCAGCGGCGGGCTGGGCGGCTACATGGCGGGGCTCTTCTCTTCACGTCGGCGGGGGCGAGCCCGCGGAAGGTCAGGGCGTCGCATTGCTGATCGGGCGTCGCATCGCCGATCGAGTCTCGCGACGTTCGTCGGACAACGGATGAGAATCCCTCCGAAGGGTGCGTATTCCGGCCAACCTGGGCACGCGTTCCGACGCACTTGGGCAACCATTCCGGCACAACTTGGGCAACATGACCGGAGCAAAGCGACGACTGGCGGTGGTCAGTTGTTGGAGGTGTCGTTCTTGGTCTTCGAGGAGAGGCCCTTCTTTCGTCGCATGGACTGGCCGCGCAGCGTGATGACATGGGCGTTGTGAACGAGACGGTCGCAGATCGCGTCGGCGATCGTCGGATCGGCGAGCATCTCGTGCCAGTTTTTTGTTGGCACCTGTGACGTGATGATCGTCGAGGAGTGATCGTAGCGGTCCTCGAGCACTTCGAGCAAGTCGCGGCGCTCACTGTCTTTCATTGGCGCGATGAGAAAGTCATCGAGGACGAGGACTTCGAAGCGCGAGAGTCGGCCGAGCTCGGAGGCGTAGCTGCCATCGGCACGTGCCACGGAGAGCTGGTGAACGAGTCGGGGGACTCGAACGTACAACGCCCGGAATCCCGATCGGCATGCCGCGTTGACCAGTGCGCCAGACAAGAAGCTCTTTCCGACTCCGGTCGGTCCCAACACGATCACGTTTTGCTGAGCACGCACCCAGGCGCACGTGGCGAGCGAGCGGACGACCGCTTTGTCGAGACCACGAGCGGAATCCGTAGCGACTTCCTCGATGCTGGCGCTCACCGGCAACTTCGCCTCCTTGATGCGCCGGGTGCAACGACGATTGTCGCGGTCGACCCATTCGCGGTCGACCATCATGCCGACTTGCTCCTGGAAGGTGAGGTCCGTGGCGGGTTTGTCTACGAGCTCGCGAAATACCTCCGCCATCGTGCGCAGGCGCATCGCGATCAATTTGTCGATCGTTTCTTGGTCGATCATTCTGTCTTCTCCTTGTCGTAGTACGCACCACCGCGAAGATGCTCGTGGTGGAGGAACTGGGTGGGTTCGTCGTCCTCGGTCGGCAGAGGCACGCTCTCGAGGCCACGCTTCAGGATGGTGACGACGCTCTTGCGAGTCGGACCTGAGGGCCCCGCGACAGCCAGAGCACGGGCACAGGCCGCGTCGAGGCGCTCGTTGCCCACCCGCTTCGCGTCGCGAGTGATCGCCAGCACACCACGGTAGCCGAACTCCGGGTTGCGGTACCGAGCGAGGATCGCCTCGACGACCTTGCCGACGTTCGGGCCGACGCTGTTGCCCCACGCTCGCATCCGTTCCGGCGGCCACTTGCCGTAGTCCCGGTGTGACTTCGGCATGTGCTCGCGAACGGTCACGTACGTGCCTTTGGGTCCGCGGCTGCGCGAGTGTGAAGCAACGCGCTCGCGATCGTGGAACACCTCGAGCGTGCTCAAAGTCGCACGAATCTCGACGTGCGCGCCGATGAGGGTGCAGGGCACGCTGTAGTGGCGATGCTCGAAGTCGACGTGATAGTCGACGTTGACCTTGGCCTTCTTCCACTCGCCCTGCTCGAAGCGCTTGGCGGGCAGCGGCCGCATGGCTGGTCGATCGATGCTCTCGAAAGCGGAACGCCGGCAGCCCTCGAGCTTTTGAAACGGGCGAGTGTTGAGCTCCTCGAGCAGCTCGGCGATCGCCGCGTTCAACTCGGCGAGGCTGAAGAACTTCCGATTGCGCAGTCGCGCGAGGATCCAGCGCTGCACGATGAGCACCCCTGTCTCGACCTTCGCTTTGTCCTTCGGCTTTCTGGGCCGAGCGGGGATCACGGCGACGCCGTAATGTTCGGCCATTTCGAGACACGCGGGATTGATCTCCGGGTCGTAGCGATCGGGTCCGGTGACCGCGGCGCGAAGTTGGTCCGGCACGGCGATCTCGGGCACACATCCGAAGTACTCGAAGCCGCGCACCGTCGACGCGATGAAGTCAGCGGTCGTTTGTGTCTCGCTGGCTTCGGCAAACGTGCAGTTGCTCGCGCCGAGCACCATCACGTACAGCTCGACCGGTCGCGCCTCGCCGCTCTAGCGGTCGACGACCGTTGGCTTCTTCCCCGAGTAGTCGAGGAATGCCTTCTCGCCTGCACGGTGCGTCTGGCGCATCGAGATGGCGAGCTTCGACTCCACTCGCCGTACAGGTCGCAGAACTGGCTGTACTGATACGGCCGCCGCGGATAGCGAGCTTGCAGCGCCGCCTCCTGGTACTCGATGCACAGCAACTGCAGTGTGACGCCGGTCTTGCGCAGCTCTCGATGTACCCACTCGAACTCGATCGGAACGCGCCCGGGCGGCTCGTTACGCCCAACGCTCTTGAACAATCGCGCTTCGACCTCCGCGTCGCTCAACTTCTTGGCTCGCTCCCAATCGACCCCCGCCTCTCTCGCTCGTTTGAGGTAGTCGCTGACCGATCCCTTCGACAACCCTGTCGAGGCTTGGATCTGTCGATGGTTGCAGCCGAGCTCGTGCCGCAGCCGAAGTACTTCTCGAATTTTTCGCATGGTGTGTCGTCTCGCCATCTCGACCGCCTCGCGTCCCGAAGG
>JAJDAH010000061.1 GCA_029261965.1 Polyangiaceae bacterium | reverse complement strand
TCGGACAAGCGAGCGGCGATCCGCACTTGTTGAATCCTTCGTCGACCGTGTTCGCGCTCAGCGGCGCCGTGAATTGCACGTCGCAGTTCTGGTCGAGGTCGTCGCAGAGCTCGCCCGGGTTGTTGCAGAGCCACTTGGTTTGAGGATTGCTCGGATCCGCCACGGGGTCCCAGCACGGCAGCTCGAACTGGTCACCGGTCGGGTTGCCTGGCCCGATCGTTGCCTGGAACGTCGCCAAACACGCGTCGCGCTCGGCGGAAGTGCTCCAGTCGCAGCACTGGCCAGGCTGTGTCGGATTGCTCGCCGGCGTCCTGTTGTAGTTGCAGTACACCGGAGACCCCTCGTCGGTGCACCCGTTGCAGTTGTCGTCGACGTTGTTGCAACTCTCGGGCGAGATCGAATCGCTGATGATCTGCGCCAGCGCGTTCGCGAGTTCGACCTCGTTCGCCGCCAGAATAGCGCTCGTCGCCTGGACGCACGGGTCGCCCGGATTCGTCGTCCCGCACTGCCCACCTTCTGCAATGCGATCGAAGATCGAATTGCCATTGGCGAAGCCGATCACCGAAGTCCGAATGCCCATGTTGAACATGTCGATCGCGGCTTGGGGGCCATTTCCACTGCAGCTCTCGTCCCCATCGGTCACCAGAATGACGTTGAGGCTGCGGCAATCAGGAACCGGCGCGCCGCCCCCCAGGCCGGGAACGGGAGTCGGGAACTGCGGGTAGGGCCCCCCGCCGCCGAACACGTCGTTGTTGCAGTAATTTTGATCGCCCCACCTCGGGTCCCAGCCATACGCGTAGTAGTGCTGGGCCGTCCGCAGGATGCCTTCTAGCGGCGTGTGGCCGTTGGCCCAGAGCTCGCGGTCGCTCGCGCAGAAGCTCGTGCTCGCCGGATCGATGTCGAACCATTGAAGGAGCTCGGCGACGTTGCTCCCGCCCGCCGGAAGTGGGTCGGTCAGCATGGGCACGAGGATGTTGCCGCCGTTGCGCCAATTGGCTCCTAGGGGCGCGCCCTGAAACACTCCGCCGCCTCCACCGACCGTGCACGAGTCGGGACGGTTGCCACATCCCTTTCGCGAATTGTCCGTCGGGTCGGGCAGCGGCGTCAGGTTGCATCCGAACACCTCGCCGTTGTCGTCGAAATCGTCGAAGGCGCCTGCGGCGGTCCGGCAATCACAGCGCACGCCGGGCGCGCACGGCGTGCAGCTCCCCGGGCAATTGTTGATGATCCCCGCGAACCCGGCGAGCCCGAAGTTCACGACGCCCCCAAAGGCTTGGATGGTCTGACGTAGCGCACACTTGGCACCGTTGATGCGGGTGGCCGGAAGCCCGCACGAGTTGACCTGATTGTTGCAGCTCGTCGTCGTGCCGTTGCTGCTGTTGCAGTCGGTCGCATTGGCGTTGGGGTTCACACACGAGGTCATGCTCCCGGAGGTGTCCACGGCGAGCATGAAGTAGGGCTTCGCAGCCGCTGGCCAATCCGCGGGGTTGGGCGATCGACATTCTGGCGGCTCCGGCTGAGCCGTTGCGGTGACTGCAGTCAGCGCCGTCAGCGCAAACGCCAGGCCACCCGCCAAGTTCTTGAAAGACGCCATCTGCACCACTCCGGATTTGGAAGCTCCCAACGGAGAGCAGCCGAATTATGGCGCGGCTTCCCCGTCGGTTTGAACACCAATGTATCCGCGATCGTCCGTCGGCGGGACTCTTCGGCGCCAAGAAGCGCCGACGCCACCTGGAATGCCCGGCGCCGCGGCGATGGGCCAGGAATCAATGGTGAGCAATGCTCACCTGTAGTATATGAGCATTGCTCACGTTTTGAGTCGAAAATTCGGGCGGAAAAGGCAGGGATGAACGAGCTTCAGCCACGACGCACTCCGAAACAGGAGCGCAGCCGAGAACGGGTCGAGGCCATCGTCGCGGCCACGAAGCGGCTCGTCGGAGAGCGAGGAAACGACGCGGTCAGCGTCCGCGAAATCGCTTCCGAGGCTGGTGTGCCCATCGGATCGGTGTACCAGTACTTTCCCGACAAGAACGCGATCCTACGGACACTGATCACGGGCTTTTTGGAGACCATCGAAACCGAGCTGGGCCGGGTGCTCGGCCCCGTCGAAACGGTCGACGACCTCGCTCACGCCGTCGATGACGTGGTGGATACCGTCGTCAAGCTGTTCAAGAAAGAACCCGCGATGGGAACCATCTGGTCGAGCGTCGCGGCGAACACCGTCCTTCGAGAGCTCGATTGGAGCGACGCCCGGCGAATGGCGCAGTTTCTGTCGGTCTTTTTCCGCAAGGTGCTGCCAGACGCCGACCCCGACCGCATCTTCGACGCTTGTCTCTACGCCGCTCACACGACCCCCATGACGGTCCGAACGGCCAATCTGGCCCCGAAAAAGGATGGCCAGCGCCTCATCCGGGAGCTCAAGACGCTCCTCAAAATTCGCATGCGAAGTCTCGTTCGAGGCTGATTTTACGGCGCTACACCCGCCGCGTGTACTATCGTGCGCGCCGTGGCGACGACCATCTTCTGTCCGCGGTGTGCTCAGATTCTGCCGCCGAACAAGGGTCGCAACCACGAGTGCCCCCACGGGCAGACTTGCGTGGCCGGTGCCGGGGAATGCGCCGAATGTGCGGCAAAAAGAAAGCCCCGCAGCAGCAAGCCCGGCGAAGTGCCGAAAGCGAAATAGCAACGCGCAGTCCGCAAGCCCCGTCAGACGCGCACGCGCGTCCACCGTCCGCCGAAAAAAACGGTGCCCAGGAAAACGCACCGGACGACCCAATCGGCGCCGCTCGCGACCCACACACTGCTAACGCCGAGCTCCGTGTGGGTAGCGAGCGCCCACGCAAGGCCAACCCGGACGAATAGGCCACCCACCACAGCCGCGTAGAGCGGCGACTTGGTGTCGCCCGCACCACGCAAGCCCTGAGCCAGAACGACAGCCGTGGCCATGAAAGGCTGGGCCGCTGCGAGCAGTGGCATCGCCCGGAGGCTCTCCTGGACGAGCGCGGCGCCGTCGCTGCCTTCGGGTACGAAACCGCGAAGCGTCCATTCCCCCGTGACCCAAATCAGGACGCCAAGCACCGAGAGCACCGCAGCTGCGAACCCCGCAGACATCAGCCCGCCCTTTTTTGCATCGCTGACCGCGCCTCTGCCGAGGGCCTGCCCGACGATCGTGCCCGCCGCGACACCGAATCCGTCAGCGCCCATGAAACACACCGCTTCCAGGGTCAGCAAAGATTGGTTTGCCGCCATGACCAGCGCCCCGAGCGAGGTGATGATTCCGGCGTAGACGAGATACGCTCCGTTGTTCACCAGCCGTTCGAGGAGCGCCGGCATACTGATCCGCACGACGTCTCGAATTGCGCGGACGTCGCTCTCCGAACGAGCCACCACCCAAGACCACGTGCCCCGCACCGTGACCACCGAGGTCTTCCGGCTGAGCAGATGCAAGAGCAGAAGTGCCTGCAGCGCGTAGGCTCCGACCGATCCGAGCGCGGCCCCCACGACTCCCAACTCCGGCAGGCGAACCGGTCCCCACTCGACGCCATAGATCAGACCGAGATTTGCGACGACGTTGACGATGTTCGTCGCGATTCCCACGACGAACGGCGTTCTCGTATTGCCAGACCCCCAGAAAACCATCGCTGCCCCCTGACCGACGAATGCCAGCGGCAACCCCAAAGCGGCCACAACGAGGTAGTCGCGCGAAAGCGCCCTCAACGTCGCTGACTCCGGGCCGAGCGCTCCGACGATGGCGTCGACGAACAGGACACAGGCTCCGCCTGCGACGACGCCCGCGATCAAGCTCGATCGAAGCGCCGCGCGCGCGGCGGCCTCGGCTCGGCGGAAGTCACGGGCACCAACCGAACGCGACACCAACGCGACCGTCCCGACGATGGTCCCCATGAAAACCATCTCGAGTGACCAGAGAACTGGCCCCTGAACCTGCATGCTCGCCAGGGCGTCCTCGCTATATCGACCCAGCATGACGCGGTCGGCGAGAAAAACCGCGGTCTCCAACAAGCTCGTGAGCACGGCCGGCCAGGCGAGCCACAAGATCTCACGACCGAGCGAACGTTGGTTGGGCACCCTCGGGAAGACTAGTCCCCTGGATCTGTGATTACTTGCGAAACTCGGCGGCCCCACGGAGCCGATGCGGCCTCTATTTCGACGCTCTGCGCGCGAATGGCTTCGGCCCCGAGGGCGCGGCGACCGCGAGCCACGCTGCGCCCGCCGTCGCGGCGACAACTGCGACTGCCGCAGCGCCATACGGACGAGCCACAGACCGTCGAGCGGTGGCTCGCTCCGCATCGAGCGCCAGGCGGTTGCTCGCTTCCAGAACCGACACGTTCTTTCACGCTAGGCGATGGATCAACTCGAGCTCGGTCGCCGCGTGCAGGCGGATGCGCCGCGCCGGTGATCGTTCAGCCGCCGCGGGCGGCGGCGGCGATCGCCATGTCCAACGAGACGCCCGGCAGAATACCGAGACCTAGGACCAAGAGCGCCGCGAGTACGATGGCCGACGTCACCATGCCACTCGACATCGGCTTCGCGACGGGTGCACCGGGCACCGGTTCACGCATGTACATGTAGACCATCACGCGCACGTAGTAGTAGGCGCCGATCAAGCTGTTGACGAGACCGATGATGACCAAGACGTAGAGCTCGGAGTCGATAGCGCTCTGGAAGACGTAAAGCTTGCCGAAGAATCCAGCCGTGGGAGGAAAGCCCGCCAGGCTCAAGAGGAATAGCGAAAACGCCAGGGCCGCGGCGGGGTGTCGCTTGGCGATACCAGCCAGATCCTCGTAGCTGACGGCCTCCGCGCCGCGGCTGCCGCAGAGGATGAGCGCGCCAAAAGCGCCTGCCGTCGAAACGGTGTAGACGAGCAAGTAGAACAGCACGCTGGCGGTCGCGTCCTCGGTGCTGCGAATCGTGGCGGCCACGCCAACGAGGGCCACACCCGCGTGGGCGATCGACGAGTACGCGAGCATGCGCTTGACCGATTCTTGGCGACCGGCGACGACGTTGCCCACGGTCATGCTCAGTACCGCCAGCGTCGCGATGACCGGCGGCCAGCCCGTGCCCCAACTCATCAGGCGCTCCTCGCCGAAGCCGACAAGCAGAACGCGGAGCAGAATCGCGAACGCTGCGGTCTTGACCACTGCGGCCATGAACGCCGTGGCCGGCGTCGGTGCCCCTTCATAGGCGTCGGGCGTCCACTGGTGGAACGGCACCGCGGCGACTTTGAACCCGAGTCCCGCCAAGGTCAGCGCCAGCGCGAGCAACACCGGCATCGCGGCTACCGTGCTGTCGGGTTGTCCGATGGTGGCCACCGCCTCGCCGATGCCCACGAGATCCGTGTGCCCGGTGGCCCCGTACAAGAGCGCCGCCCCGAACAGAGTCAGCGCGGCGGCAAACGAGCCGAGGAGGAAGTACTTGAGCGCCGCCTCGGTCGCGCGTGCGCTGCCCCGCCGAAGCCCGATGAGGCAGTAGACACCGAGCGACATGGTCTCGAGACCTACGAACAGGCTCAAGAGATCGCCGCTCATCGCGAGCGCGATCGCTCCGAAAGTCGAGAACAGGACGAGCGGGAAGAACTCGCTTCGATCGATCCTGTGCTCCGGCAGGTAGCCGCCACCCAAGAGGGCGGTGAATGCCCCCCCAAGGCAGAGCACGAACGTGAAGAAGAGCGAAAATCGATCGATGAGCAGATAAGGCGCCACGTCGGCGACGCCCTCGAGAGTCTCGGGGCCGACGATCCAGACTCCGACCGCCATCACGGCGCCGGCGATGAGCACCACCGAGGCCCCGAGGCCGAGCTCAGCGCCCCGCCCTGCCCCGGCGTCGACCACGTCGCCGGTGGTCTTGCTGATGCCTTCTTCCGAGGGTTTGCCGAACGCTTCGGCCAACATGAGCATCAGCCCGCCGAAGCCCACCGCGAGAAGCGGCGAGAGTGCGATGACCAAGTCCATCAGCGGGCGACTCCGCGGCTGACACCCTGGCCGAGCGCGACGGCGGTGCTGAGGGGCCGAGAGGCAGCGTTGGCGCTCTCGTCGTCATCGCTCTTCGGCGGAACCGGATAGTTGTGGTCGTAGGAAGTCGGGTCGTCGCCCTTGGGGCTCGGATTGAGCAGCCTGAGCTCGTCGATGGTGTTGCCTCGGTGCGAATCGCGGCCCGAATTGTACTTGTCGATGACGTGCGCGACGCTCGAGTCCATCGTGTCCAACACCAACGACGGGAAGAGACCGAGGACGAAGATGAGTGCGACCAGCGGCGCGACCGCGAGAGTCTCGCGAACGTTCATGTCGGGCAGGTTCTCGTTGCGCTTGTTGGTGATCGGCCCGAAGAACATCTTCTGCACGACGCTGAGCATGTAGACGGCCGCCAGGATCACGCCGAAGGTCGCCAGCACCGCCTGAATGCTCCCATGCCGGCCGAGGGCCGAGCTCACAAACGTGCCGACGATGACCATGAACTCACCGACGAAGCCGTTCGTTCCAGGAACGCCGATCGATGCCATCGTCACGATGACGAACACGGCCGCGTAGACCGGCATGACCTTCGCCAACCCGCCGAACTCGCTGACGAGACGGGTGTGACGCCGGTCGTAGATGACGCCGACCAAGAGGAACAACGCGCCGGTCGCAATTCCGTGATTGATCATGGTCAACAGCGCGCCCTTGATGCCCGACGTCGTGGCAGCGAACAGGCCGAGCATGACGAAGCCCATGTGTGCGACCGACGAATACGCGACGAGGCGTTTGACGTCGGTCTGCTTCCACGCGCAGAGCGCCCCGTAGAGGATCCCGCCTCCGACGGCGACGCCAGCGAGAGTCGCCGCGCGATCGTAGGCGGGCCCGCCGAGCATGCCCATGCAGAACCGCACGTAGCCGTAGGTCCCGAGCTTGAGCAAGACGGCGGCCAGAATGATCGAGCCGCCGGTCGGGGCCTGCACGTGGGCGTCGGGCAACCAGGTGTGCAGGGGCCACATCGGCACCTTGACGACGAAAGCAAACGCGAACGCGATGAAGCAAAGCGTCGCCGCGGTGCGCGGCAGGACGAGATTGCTCATCGCGAGGTAGTCGAACGTGACGAAACCCGCTGCCTGGCGGTGAGCCCACACCATGTAGAGGATCGCCGCGAGCATGAGCACGCTCCCGGCCATGGTGAACAACAGGAACTTGTACGCCGCCTTGATCTTTTCGACGCCGCCCCACACGCCGATCAGGATGACCATCGGGATGAGCATCAGCTCCCAGAAGACGTAGAAGAGGAACAGATCGAGAGACACGAACGCGCCGAGCATGCCGCCGTGAAGCAGCAGCATCGCGAAGCAGAGGTCCTTCGTGCGCTTCTTGATCGAGCCGAAGCTGACGAGGGCCGCGATGGGCGTGGTGACGGTGCTGAGCAACACCATCCACAGACTGATGCCGTCGATGGCGACGTGATAACGAATGCCGAAGGTCGGCAGCCACTCGGTCACGTACTGAAAATGCCATCCAGTGGTCATGTTCGCGCGCAGAAGGCCGAGGGAAATCAGGAAGTCCGCAGCCAAAATCCCCATGGTCATCGCCCGCAAGAGCTTCGGGTTCTGGCGGGGCGCAAAAAGGATCGCTACGGCTCCCACGATCGGCAGGAACACGATGACGTTGAGTAGCTGCGGCCATTCGTCCGCGCGCGTCACAGCCTGAGTGGCTTCGGCGTCAGCGGCTTCCGGCCACAAGCCCATCACGAACGCGACGGCCAAGACGCCGACGACGCCGATACCAACCCGCTCTGCCCAGCCCTGCCGCCGCGGAATCATCGCGCCGACGAAAAACGCGAAGAGATACGGGAGCGCCTCGATGATGCCGCCGGAGAAGCCCGTCATGGCGCGCCTCCTACGGGTTTCGGGGCGGGTTGTTTGCCTGCTCCGGGCAGATTTCCGCCCGCCTGCTGCAGCACCCGCTGGATGTCTTGCAGTGCTTTTTGTGACTTGGCAGCGCTGTCTGCCGCTTCTTTCGCCTCTTGGGCCGCCCCGGCCAAGCCGTCGGACGCTCCGTCGCGTTGCGGACGGAACAGGCCGATCTGCTCGATGGACCGGAAGCCGAGGGCGTTTTTCACCTCGACCTGCACGAGACGCACCTCGCTCCGACCGAGCTGCACGTCCACGCGCGCCTTGTCGCCGAAGTCGTCGCTATCGAGTTCGCCGTCACCGTCCTCGTCCCAGCGATACTGGTACCCGAGACCCGGCGACGCTGTCACCGAGTAGACACCGCTATCGTCGTCTGCAAGCACCGTCACCACGGCCTGCGGAGCGATGAAAAACCATCCGAGAGCGCCGAGCCCGGCAACCATCACGGCGCCGTAGGCGTGAACTCGGCCGGTCTGCATGGTGCGCAGAATCGTCCCGGAGGCGGCGACGGCGAACGAGGTCACTCGAGCAACCACGGCATCGACGACGTATTGGTCCACCCAGACCGCCATGTCGCCGAGGGTGTCGACTGCCCCGATGAACGTTTCTTCGTACAGCTCGTCGACGCGCCACTTTTCGTAGACGATCCGATGCAACCACGGGACCTTTTCGACGAACGATGCCGCGGGCTCGCCCCGCTGCATCACGTAGACCCAATAGGCCCCGCCGACGCCGATGGCGAAAGCGCCGATGCCGGGCAGCAAGAGCGGCATCATCATTTCTTTGGCACCCTCGATCTCACCGACCGACGACGAAGCCGTGGCCAGAACCGGCGCGACCCAGTCGTCGAACAGGTGCGAATGGAAGAACGCGTGGGCGTTCAGCCCGCCGGCAAAGATCGCCAGCACCCCCAAAACGACGAGCGGCACGGTGATCTGAAGCGCAGACTCGTGCGGCTTGGGCCCGTCGAGCGGCTCGTCCGAATCGTGTTCGTGGTCGTCGTGGCCGTGATGGCCGCCGGCCGGCGCCACCCAACCGCGCACGATGGTCCAGCCGCGAAACTCCCCCCAGAACACGCGGAAGTAGAGTCGGAACATGTAGAACGCGGTCATGACGGCGCCGAGCAACGCCAACGTGTAGATCCACCGACCGAGATCTTCCGGTGGCGTCCACGCCTGCATCGCCGGCCAAGTGACCTGGGTGCTTCGGTCAATCCACTCGCCGTCGCTGACCTGAGGCGTCGCGATCGTCGAAGTGTAGGCCTTGAATAGGATCTCGTCCTTGCTGAAGAACCCGCTCGTCAACGGCAGCCCCGCGATCGCCAAACACGACGCCAGGAAGGTCAGGTGGGTGATCGGCATGAAGTTGCGCATGCCGCCCATGTTCCGCATGTCCTGGGAGCGGTCCACGTCGTGGATTCGCGCGTGCATCGCGTGGATGACCGAGCCAGCGCCGAGAAATAGGCACGCTTTGAAGAACGCGTGAGTGATGACGTGGAAGAAGCCCGTGGCAAACGCCCCGACACCGATGCCGATGAACATGTAGCCGAGCTGGCTCACCGTCGAATACGCGAGCACTTTCTTGATGTCGTTTTGGGCGAACGCGATCGACGCCGCCAAAAGCGCGGTCGCTAGGCCTACGATGGCGATCGTGGCCATCGTGGCTGGCGAGAGCACGAACACCGCAGCCATTCGGCAGCAGAGGTAAACGCCCGCTGTCACCATGGTCGCGGCGTGGATGAGCGCGCTGACCGGCGTTGGGCCCGCCATGGCGTCCGGCAGCCAGACGTAGAGCGGCAGCTGGGCACTCTTGCCGGCGCAGCCGAGAAAGAGCGCAAATCCAACGAGGGTGGCTGCGGTGACACGCACCCCCCGCGGATCTTCCGGGGTGAGGGGCCCGCGAATGAAGTCGGGCAGCCAGGCCGGCACACCGTTGCCCAGTGGATAGATCTTGATGGGCGTCAGCAGGTTGTTCGCCCCAGCCTCGATGCCCTGCCAATCGAGCGCGCCCACGTGCCACACCAGCAGGGCCATGGCGACGAGCAGCCCGAAGTCGCCGATGCGGTTGGTGACGAACGCCTTCTTTCCGGCGACCGCGTTGGCCTCTTCGGTGAACCAGAAACCGATGAGCAGGTAGCTGCACATCCCGACGCCTTCCCAACCGATGAAGAGGACCGGCAGGTTGTCGCCGAGAATGAGGACGAGCATCGAGAAGATGAAGAGGTTCAAGTAGGCGAAGAAACGGTGAAAGCCGTCGTCCTCCGCCATGTACTCCGTGGAGTAGAGGTGGATGAGGAACCCGACACCCGTGACGATGAGCGCCATGCCGCCACTGAGCGCGTCCACGCTGAAGGCGATTTCGATCGGGATCTGAAAGTCGCCGTTGCCGGAAATATCCAGCCACTTCCACCCGTGCCACACGAACCGGGCGGCTTCGGTTTCCGTTTGGCGCTGCATCAGCATGAAAAATGCCGCACAGCTCGCCATGAACGACCCGCCAACGGCGACGAGCGCCATCAAGCTCACCGCCTCTTTTCCGAGGCGCTTGCCGAAGACTCCGTTCACGAAGGCGCCGAGAAGTGGCAACCCCAAAATCACGCACAAGAGGGTGAAGTCCTCGGGTGGGAAGATGGAAAATAGACCGTCCATCCCCATCAACCCTTCAAGGCGTCCGCGTCGTCACTGTGGACGGAGCCGGTCAGACGGTAGAACGACAGGACGATCGCCAGACCCACGGCGACTTCGGCCGCGGCGACCGCAATGATGAAAAACACGAACATGTGACCGTTCATGTCGTCGCCGTGCACGCGATTGTACGCCACGAACGCGAGATTCACGGCATTGAGCATCAACTCGATACTCATGAGCTGGACCAGCACGTTGCGCCGCACCAGAAAACCCACGGCGCCGATGGTGAACAGCACGCCCGCGAGCATCACGTAGTGCTCGAGCACGTTTCCGAGCAGAGCGCCCATCAGCCGTCCCCCTTGCTCGGCGGGCGGCCACGATCGTCGCGTGCCACGACAGTTCCGTGGAAGAACTCTCCGTCACCTCGTTGGGCCGGAGTCAGGTGCGACTTCGTCTGCTTACCGCGAGCGACCGCGATGGCACCGATGACTGCGACAATCAGGAGCGCCGTCGCGAGCTCGAACGCGACGAGACCGCGACTGAAGAGCAGTCCGCCGACGGCCTCGACCGATCCGTGGTCGGGCTGCACATCCCCGAACCGCACGTGGGCTCCGCCTCGTCCGGCTAGAAGCACGAGCGCCACCCCAGCGAGAATCGCCAGCAGTCCCCCGCCGATGCCGCGAGACACCTTGGACTTGCCCTTCGGAAACGAACCGACCTCACCGAGAGCGTCCGGTCCGAGCAGCATGATGACGAATACAAAAAGCACGACGACCGCGCCGGCGTAGACGATCACCTGAATCGCCGCGAGGAACTGGGCGTTGAGCTTCAAGAACAAGAGCGCGATGCCGAAGATCGTCGCCAGGAGCCCCATCGCGCCGCGGATCGGGTTGCGCGAGCTGACGGTGATGAGCGCGCCGGCGAGTGCCAGGATCCCGGCGATCACGAACAAGACGTTTCCGGCGCCGATCATGTGGTGAGCGTCCCGGTTTGGTTCTTCCCGCCGTTGTGCACGTAATCCTCGAGCTCTTTGCGGTATCGACGGACGAATGCGAGAGCCGGCTGGGCCGCCCCCTCTCCGAAGGCGCAGATGGTGTTGCCCATTACCGAGTTCGCGATATCCGAAAGCTGGTCGAGCTCTTCGATCGTGCCAGTGCCCGCGACGATCTTGTCCAAGATGCGCTCGATCCACCCCATGCCTTCGCGGCACGGCGTGCACTGTCCGCACGACTCATGCCGGTAGAACCGCATCACGTTGTGGTAAGCGAGGACCGGATCGGCCGCGTCGCTCAGAACGATCGCGCAGGCGGTGCCGAGCATGCTGCCGATGCCGCGGAACGTGTCGACGCCCAAGGGCAAGTCGAGCACGCTCTTGCCGTTGTAGGGCTCGAACCTCGGGTCGCCGGCGACGTCGACAATTTCATCGGGTTTGTGGATGGGGCAGGACGAGCCCCCCGGGATCACTCCGATGATCGCCCGGTCGTCGAGGACCCCGCCTCCGAGATCGAAGATGAGCTCGCGAAGCGTCAACCCCACCGCCGCTTCGAAGATGCCGGGATTCTTCACGTGGCCGCTGACGCCGAAAAGCCGACAACCGCCGTCGTTGATTCCGTGGAGCTCGCTCAATTTGCTGAAGGCATCCCCACCGATCTCGAACACCGTCGGCATGATGGCGATTGTTTCGACGTTGTTCACCGTCGACGGACAACCGAACGCACCGTACTGCGCCGGGAACGGTGGCTTCAGCCGCGGCTCCCCTCGCCTTCCCTCGAGCGAGTTCAAGAGCGCCGTCTCTTCGCCGCAGATGTAGGCACCGGCGCCGGTGTGCACGTAGATCTCCACGGCGTAGTCCTTGCCGAACGGACGAGCGCCGAGATGGCCCTTGGCCTTGGCCTCCGCGATTGCACCCCACAACCGCTCTTTGGAGAGGTGAAGCTCGTCTCGCACGTAGATGTAGCAGGCGTGCGCCCCGATGGCGTAACAGCCGATGATGCACCCCTCGATGAGCGAGTGGGGGTTCTGCTCCATGATCGTTCGGTCCTTGAACGTTCCTGGCTCGCCCTCGTCCGCGTTGATCACGAGGTAGTGAGGCTTCGTGCTCTCCTTCGGCATGAAGCTCCACTTGACCCCACAATCGAAACCCGCCCCGCCGCGTCCGCGAACATGGGCCTTCTTCGCCTCGTCGATGACGGCGTCCTTCGACATGCCGAGGGCCTTGCGGGCCGAGCGATATCCACCTGCCGCTTCGTACGCCGCAAGCTTCCACCCGTCGGGCTTGCCGTAATTCTTGGTCAGATAGTCGGTTCGCTTGAGCATGGGTCGTCTAGGCGTCGCCGTCGTACAGCAACCTATCGAGGATGCGATCGACCTCGGTCATCGAGAGGTTCTCGTAGTACTTCTTGTCGACCTGCATCATCGGCGCGGTCCCGCATGACGCGAGGCACTCGGCGGTGCGCAAGGTGACCTTTCCGTCTCGGGTGGTCTCGCCCTGTTTGACGCCGAGCTTTTTTTCGCAATGTCGGAGGATGTCTTCGGAGCCACGAAGTGCGCACGAAAGGGTGCGACAGACCCAGACCTGATGCTTGCCGGGTTTCTCCTCGTTGAAGAGGGTGTAGAACGTGACGACGCCCTTGACCTGGGCGGTCGAGAGCTCGAGTCGCCCGGCCACGAAAGCGATCACGTCGGCGGACACCCATCCTTCGTTGGCGTCCTGACAGAGGTGAAGCACCGGGATGCACGCCGCCATCTTATTCGGGTACCGCGAGAGGATCTGATCCAGCTCGTTCTCGCGCTCCGCGCTGAGGGCGAATGCCATCTTCGGGGTTCCTGCTGAGGCCGGAATATGCGCGCGCCCGATCTAAGGTTCGACTCAACGCCCGGGTTTCGCGCGGCCGAACCGTAATGAGCTGCAAACCGGGGTGTCAAGGGCGGTCTGAGCTGCCAGGAACAGCGCTGAATCAGGGCTTTCGAGGCCGAACCCTTCGGCCCACCCGCGACGGCTCGGCGCCGCCCTCGTGCACGCCGCCAAGCAAAGAGCCCGACCGCGACGCGTTCACCCACGGTTGTACTTGAGAACGGCGACGGAGCATGTGTAGGCTGCGTGCCTCGGCGGGTGCGAATTTTCCCGTTCGGAACGGAGGTACGGCGTGTTTTGCCCGAACTGTGGCGCACAGAATCCTGACACTGCAACGACTTGCAGCAAGTGCGGTTTCAACCTGAAAGGTGCGGCAGCACCCAAGTTCAAGGGCACGATGCTCATGATGAACGCGCCTGCCGTACCCCGACCTGGCGCGGGAGACGCGGCACCTGCAGCCCCCGGCGCTGCTCCAGCCGCACCCCCCGCCCCGGGTGCACCACCGCCCCCCGGCGCACCACCGCCCCCTGGCGCACCGCCCCCTGGCGCACCGGCCCCTGGCGGCGCCGCCCCAGGCGCGGCGTCGAAGTTGAAGGGCACGATGATCGGTGTCGCGCCTCCATCACCCGGCAGCGTTCAGCCGGTAGGGGGCGCTCCGGCCGCTCCGGCCGCTCCGGCCGCCGCGCCACCGCCTGCTGCCGGATTGCCAGCACCCCCGGCCGCAATCCCCGGCGCTCCGCCTGGCGGAGTGCACGCGCCGCAAGGTGCTCCGCCCGGGGCTCCGCCGGCGGGTCCTCCACCGGGAGTAAACCCCCTCGGCGGAACGATGGTCGCCGACGCGGGATCCGCAGGGTTCTTGGGGGCGCCACCCGGCGCCCCCGGCGCCGGCGCGGGAGTCCCGCCCGGCACGCCTCCTCCAGGAGCGATGCCGCCCGGCGGTCCTCAGGGTGCTCCTCCCGGCGGCGCTATGCCCGGCGGTCCTCCGCCTGGTGCTCCCGGTGGTCCTCCGCCTGGTGCTCCCGGTGGTCCTCCGCC
>JAJDAH010000007.1 GCA_029261965.1 Polyangiaceae bacterium | reverse complement strand
ACGAGACACTGGGTTTTCGGCGACGCGCTGCGAAGACGCTCGATGAGCTGCCGGCCCTCGGCGCCACCAACTCGCACGTCCGTGAGCACCACCCGCGGGGTTTCGAGCCGCAGGGCTTCGATCGCCTCGTCGAGGTCGCCGGCGATCGAGACGGTGAAGGACTCTCGACGAAGCTCGGCGGCGAGCGCGCGTCGTACTGCGGGATCCTCGTCGAGCACGAGCACGGTGTGCTGGCTCAGGTCGAGGTTCGGGATCATCAGCTCCGCGGTGGTGCCGCCACCCTCGCGGGGAGCGAGGCTCACACTGCCTCCGTGGTCCTGAATGATCTGTCGCGTGATGGCGAGACCGAGGCCGGTGCCTTGTCCGGTAGGTTTGGTGGTGATGAATGGTTCGAACAGTTGGTCGACGATCTCGGTGGCGACGCCTTTGCCCGTGTCCTCCACCTCCACACACGCGCGGTTCGCACCGCGAACCGTGCGCACGACGACTTCGCGGCCGCCCTCGGCGGCGGCGTCCACCGCGTTGGCGACGACGTTGAGGATGGCTTGGGCGATGCGCGGCGGGTCGTGCGGCACGTTCACGTCCGGGCCGGGTTCGAAGCTTACCTCGACGCCGCGGTCTTGAGCGCGCGGTCGGATCATCCGCATCGCGATTTCCACGGTGCCACGCAGAGACGCGTCCGAGAGTTGCGGCCGCTCCCGCCGCGCGAAGCCGCACACGTGCTGCACGAAGCTTCCGATGCGTTCGGCAGCGAGCTCCATGTCCCTGGCGGACTCGGTGAGATCCGGGTCGTTCAGGGTTTCGGCGACTTCGGCGACGTAAGACGTCGACGCGCGGATCACCGCGAGGGGGTTGTTGATTTCGTGGGCCATGCTGGCGGCGAGCCGTCCGATGGCGGCTAGACGTTCGGCGTGCTCGAGTTCGCGTTCGAGCTCGCGCCGGGCGGTGATGTCCAAGGAGACCTCCGCAAAGCCGATGGACGAGTCGCGCCCGGTGATCGGTGACAGCGACAGCAGCACCCGGATCTCTTTGCCGGCCTTGTTTCGGCGAGGAACCTCGATGACCTCGCGGCTCAGCGTGTGCAAGCGACTCTCGGCATGGGCGGCGTCGACGTCGAGCTTGCTGATCGGTTGCCCAAGGATCTCCTCGGCACAGTAGCCGTAGGTGGCCTCGGCCCCGCGGTTCCACGATCGAATCGCCCCGTCTGGCGCCAGACCGATGATGGCTTCGAAGCTCGCCTCGACGAGGAGCGCGAGCTCGTCGACGTGCGCTTGCAGGCTGCGGCGACCGCGGTCGAGCTCGGCCAGCTCGCGCTCGCGCCCGAGCAGTGCCGCGAGCTCCGCGGCGTCGAAGGGTTTTTGCACGACCGGGGCGAGCGCGCGCGGAAACGGTGCGGACGGGTCCGCCAACAGGTACACCCGCGCCCAGGGCGTCAGATCCCGGACCTTGTCGATGACGTCGTCGTGCCCGCTCACCGCGGTGTCGGCGACCACGACGAGCGGCTCGCGCTCGCGTGCCGTCGCGAGGGCGCCCTCGGGGTCACGCTCCCATATCGCGATCTGCCCGGTGCGAGTCAGTGCGGAGCAGAGCGATCGAGCGGCGTCTTCGTCAGTAGAGAGTACGAGGATGCTCAAGAGCTAAGGCCTTCGATTCGCTTGTTGGCGCTCTGTCGCCAATTGTCGAGCGAGCCATCATCGTACCATTCGCACAATCGGTCCAGCACGCCGAGCAGCCGCACGCGCTCGGCCTCGTCGAGCACGCGACCGTTGTTCTCCACCGAGGTCAGTAGATCGTCGACCGCCCGTCGGATCGGGGCGCCGACTCTCCTGGGGTTGTCGCTCTCGGACCCACTCGTCACGAGGGCCTCGACGAGGTCGAGGGTGACGCGGGCCGTTTGGGTGTCCGGGTCGCGTGTCAGGTTGTTCCCGGACTCCTCGACGTCGCGTCGGGTGGCATCCTCGTCACCACGTTTGCCCTCGACGACGCAGACCTCGAGAACGTCCGTGCCGACGCCGATGATGTCTCCGGGTTCGAGTTTTTGGGCGCCGGTCACCTTCTCGTCATTCACCGTCGTCCCGTTGGTGCTGCCGAGATCGATGATCTGGAGTCCGCCCTGGGCGAGTCTCAGGGCGCAATGCTCGCGCGAAACCAGTGAGTTACTGATGACAATGGAGGAATAAGGGCTTCGTCCCAGAATGGTTTCGCCGCGTCGAACGGGGAACCGAGTTCCCCGGTATTTGATCCAGTAGACGCTCAAGGAAGCCCTGTTTCAGGGGTTAGCCTGGGGTAGCCCGCAGTCCCTCTACCCGCTGGTGGAACCGGCAGTTTCGCCTAGTCGGGGCCCGAGCGCAAAGGGCCCAGAAAACGGCTCCCGAGCGCCGAATCGCGCCAAAGGGCGCACCGCCCTGGCCGCAGCAGGCGCGTCCTGCTAGAGGCTGGACCCGCGAAGAGATTTCCTGGGCGTCCCGCGAATCGAGGAGTTCCCTCGGCGCTCTGTCTCCGGCCTGGAAATCACCGACGTAAGCGATGGGACGCACGACCCCCCCTGGATCTGACGAAACGGGCGGAGCCGATCCCGACGGCCCCCGCGGCCAGACCGCCGGGCGGCGACGGACCCGCCGGTCCGATTCACGGGCCAAAGCTCCGGCGGCGAAAAAGAAAGCCCCAGCGCCCGCACCGGTGCGCGAGCCCGAGCGCTACGACGTCGAGCTCGAGGAATCCCGCGTCGACGCCGATGCGGTCAAGGTCGTTCGTCGCTTGGTTCGACACGGCTTCGAGGGCTACCTCGTCGGCGGCTGTGTGCGCGATTTGCTCCTCGGCCACACGCCAAAGGACTTCGACGTCGCCACGAGCGCGCGCCCTGACGACGTGCGGCGTCTCTTTCGCAACTCCCGCATCATCGGCCGAAGGTTCCGGCTCGTGCACGTGCTCTATGGCGGCGGCAAGGTCATCGAGACAGCGACCTTTCGACGCGCCCCCGCCGACGAGAGAGAAGGCGCAGACCTGCTGATTCGCAACGACAACGTATTCGGTGAGGCTCACGAGGACGCGACCCGTCGGGACTTCACCATCAACGCCTTGTTCTACGACGTGGAGAACAAACAAGTGCTCGACTGGGTCGGTGGCATGCCGGACATCGAGCGGCGCCTCGTCAGCACCATCGGCGAGCCCATGGTCAGGTTCCGCGAAGATCCGGTCAGGATCCTTCGCGCGATAAAGTTCTGCGCTCGGCTCGACCTCGGCATCGCCCCGGAGGTCTACGACGCGATGGTGCAATGCCGAGGGGCGCTCGCGATGGCCGCCCGCCCGCGCTTGTTCGAGGAAGTGCTTCGGCTAATGCGTGGCGGGGCTTCGCACCGCTCGATTTGGGTAGCCTGGGAAACCGGAGTGCTCGACGTGCTTCTGCCGGAGCTCGCAGCCTATCTGAGCGATTCGACCGAAGCCGACGGCGTGACCTGGCGCTTGCTGTCGGAGATCGACCGCGAAACTCGTGAGCGCGGCGCGCCGCTCGACGACATCGTCCTGTTGACGGCGCTGTTGCTCGAGCCGATGCGCGAGACTTGTTACGGCTCGAACGACCGGGTGGAGGCTGCGTTTGCGTTCCTCGAACCCGTCGTGGACCGGTTGAACGTTCCGCGTCGCATCGCCGACGCGGTGAGGCGAATCATCGCGATGTTGCCGCGGGTGGAGTCTGGGCGCCCCGGGCGCTTCGCGCGGACCCAGCTTTTCGGAGTCGCTACCGAAGTCGTGAACCTGGCTTCGATCGCTGGCGCGCGCCCCGCGGCGCCCCCCGAGGAACCTCGACCGCGTCGACGTCGCCGATCACCCAAAGCCGAGCCGAATGAGTAGCGCGGCCAAGAGCGATCCCATTGCCCTCACGCGCGAAGTGCTGCTCGAGGGCGTGGGCGCGGAGGTCGCGGCGTCCTTTCCCGGGATCACGCGGCTCGGCGGGCAAGTCGTGGCAGCGCTCTACCTCGCGGACGAGCCACGCTCGATGGACGAGCTCGCCGAGGAGCTCGGGCGATCGAAGAGCAACGTGTTCTCCAACCTGCGCGCTCTCGAAGCCGCACAAATCGTCGAACGTCGACGAGAGGCCGGCGCGCGATACGACACGTTTCAACTTCGCGGCGTCTACCCCGACGTCGTGGTGGGTGCCTACATCACGCGGCTGAGGCAGGTCGTCGCCGACAAGCGGGCGCTCGTGGCTCGGGCGGACGCGCTCTTGGGCGACGCCACCGGTCCGGAAGCGGACGGCCTGCGAAAGCGCATCGACGCCCTCGGACGCAAGTACACGCTCTTCGGCGACGTCTTCGACGAGATCCTGCCGGCGGGCGAAGGGCCCATCGACCTCGAGAATCTGATCTCGAAGGTCCCGCCAGCCGTGCTCAAGACCATGGCCCAGCTCATCCGCGCCGCCGTCGACGTCAGTCGTCGATGGCGGTCCGGAGGCGACGAAAACTAGGCTCAGTTCACGTTCATTTCGACGCGCAAGAGCTTGCGGCCGATGAACACGTAGTCGCCGTGGTTGAGCTCTTTTTCCGACTTGAGGCGGACATAGGTGCCGTTGCGGCTGTCGTGATCGGTCAGGGTGAACGTGCCGCCTGCCTCTTGAATCGTGCAGTGCTTGGCACTCATGAACTGATCCCCGGGGAAGTTCAGGTCACCGTCTTCTCTACCGATCTGCAAGCTGTCGCCGCGCGCGCACACGGTCATGCCCATGGTCCCGCCGTCGAGCAGCTGGTTGATTCGGAACGCGCTCGGATGCTTCGGGGACGAATAGAAGTAGGTGCCTTCGCTGTCAGCGCCATCGGACGCTTTCGGCGTCGGGTCGAGCCGAAACACCTGCTCGCCCGCCATGATCGCGTCACCGGGTGATACCTCCACCGAGCCGCGCACGCGGAAGAAGACGCCGTTGAGCGAGCCCTCGTCACGCACGACGAGCTTGCTGTCGCGGTAGAAGAAGTTGGCGTGCTTGGGTGAAACGAACGGGTCGTCGGGAAACTCGAGCTGTCCCGACCGACCAACGATGTGCTGGTCAGCCTTGAGGTGGTAGCTGAGCCCGTCCATGCCCTCGCCGCGAATCAAGATGAGCCGGGCCTTCTCCGGGTTCTGCATCTCGCTGTAGAAGTCGGTCTGGAGGTTGAGAATCTCCTCGGGGACCGGAGCTCCGCATCGACCGCAGAACTTGTGCCCACTGGGCACGGGGGTCATGCATGAGCTGCAGACGTAATACCTTGCTTGTTCCATCAACTGCTCCCGCGACAGGCCCTGAAGGCTGGCTGGCAAGCCTCGATCGATTCTGGCCGAATTGGAATGAGATTCTGCGGGCTTTCGCTCGTCCTGTCCGCCGCCGGCGTCGTTTTCAGCGGATTTCTCGGTGTGTTGCCCTAAACCCTGCGGACTTTCACCCGAATCTGGCGGTCCCATGCCCGGTACCGGCGCGGTCTCTCGGACCCTCGGTGGCGCGCTCGAGAGCGCCATGGCGGCGGCCGGCAGGGCGAGATCTGCCCCGCAGGCGTGGCAAAGCACCTTCCCCATGGGGCTGAAGGCATCGCACTTACCGCAGACGATGCCGATTTCCTCGGCGGGCGCGGACATTCGGCTTTGGCCGGCCGACGTTATTTGCAGCGGGTACCTGGCGTCAACCAATGGTCGTCATGGGCGCTCGGATCTAGTATAGATCACAAAGCTACGATTCCTCATTCCGGCCTGTCTCCAGCACGAAACCCGAGTGAAGAAACGACCCACCGCGAGGGCCAACGGACGAGAGTCGACGAGGATCCTGACCCTCGAAAGCCTCGAGTTTCCGGTCGGGGATCCGGCGCGGGCCCACGTTTCGGTGGACAGCGAGGGGCGGAGCACCGACACGGGACCGCTGACGCTCGAACCGGGGCGTAACCCCGTCGATCTCGTCATGCCCATTCAGAAGTCGGCCACCGTGAAGTTTTGGGTCGGCGCGGCGAAACCCTTGGTGCCCGCCGGCGAGGTGACGATCAGCGCCGAGGACTCCGGGGGCATCGTCCGGCTCGGGCAGTGCGCGTTGACCTATTCGCTGACGCGCGCCGGCTGAGCGCGCGCACCGGTCGAGCGTGCCGCTGGCTCAACCGTCGCAGGCGAGCGGCGGAAGCTCCGCGCGGGTGGCTCCGTTGGCAATGAGCCGCGCGTTGGCAAAAACCGACCGCCACCGGTCGAGACGTGTGAACTCGCTCCGGCCGCGCGTGGACTCGGAGCCGTCCATCACGCTTTGAGAAATGACGCCGATGAGCTCACCGTCGCTGACCACCGGCCCTCCGGAGTCGCCCGGGCAGATGGCGGCGTGGGCGTTGAAGCGGCTGTCGTACACCGCCTGGATGAAACCACCTTCGCGCTGCTTGCGTTTGACGCCGCCGTCCGACATCGCGCATCGGCCGAACCCCACTGGGTGAATTTCCTCACGCTCGCGGGGCGCATTGTCGAGGCGCGGCGCGAGGGTCGGGATGCCCACGAGCCGTCGCTCGAGCACGAGCACCGCGATGTCGCCATGGCCGGCGGCATGACCGCACGGCGGGGTCACGAGCGCGCGAACCCCAACCTCGCCCCAGGCGAAATAGTCTCCGCCGAGCTCGACGGTGATGGTCGCCGGTTTCACGTCCCGCCCGATCATGTCGCCGAAGTCGTTTCGCTGGCTGACGCAGTGGTGAGCGGTGAGCACCAAGTCTTCCTCGATCAACGTGCCGGAGCACGTCACGTCGCCGGAAACCACGCGCACCACGTAATCGTCGGTCCGTGCGAGTGAGAGCGGGACCACACTCGGCAGACGACTCTTGGTTTCGAGAGGCGAAGCGGCTGGCGTGGGCGCCACGGCCTTCTTACTCTGGAAAGCTCCGCAACCGGTGGCTCCGGCGACCAGAGTGGCAGCAAAGATCGTCGACAGCGCTCGCATGCCCTAAGCCTTCAGTCTATCTCCAGACGGACGTCACGTGTGGCGAGCCGGTAAGCGAGAAGGGCTCGTGCGGGTTCACGCGCTGCGTCGTCGACGCCGAGGCCGACCATTTGCTCCAGCCACTCGGCCCGGCGCATGGCTCGTCCGACGAGTGTCTGCGAGCACGTCGACCGCCGGCACTCCACCAGCACCGAACGCTGAACATCCAGCGCCACGCGCGTGTTGCCGAGCTGCGCCAGGGTCTGCGCTCGGTAATCCGCGATCTCGGCAAGAGTCTGGATTTCGGCCGGCGCCCGCGTGATCGCGGCTTCGGCGAGTCCCGGCGCGCGACGATCGACGTATTCCGAGACCAGAGCGCGGAGCGCGGTGGCGTCGGTCGGGTCGCGGGAAACAGCTGATTCCAGCTCGCTGAGTGCGGGGTCGATGCGGCCGGCCGCGATGGGCTTTGGCACCGTCGCGCTCGTCTGGATGGTCCAGACGGCCGCGCCGAACAGCAGGGCTGAGCCCAATAATCGCCAATCCACCATTTCGTGCCCTGCGCTAGACAAGCAATCCCGACGAATGTTTCCGACCCAGGTAATAAATACGTCTTGGGTCCCCGAAACGTTCTTTCGGAGAAAAAGTTTCACGCTTTCAGGTGGTGAGAGGTGGGACACGCCCATACACGCGTCACCCGACGC
Source organism: Polyangiaceae bacterium (assembly GCA_029261965.1). Taxonomy (GTDB): domain Bacteria; phylum Myxococcota_A; class Polyangia; order Polyangiales; family Polyangiaceae; genus JAJDAH01. Next base: position 22,209 of record JAJDAH010000007.1, on the reverse strand, counting down.
TCCCGCCCACTACCGCTCCCGCCAACCAAGGCGCCGCGCTCTCGGTCGGTCGCCTCGGCCGGTCGCCTCGGTCAGTCGCCGAGGACGAGATCGTCCTTGTGAACGATCACCACGTCTCGCCCCTGCGTACCGAAGAGCATTTCGAGCTCGGCGCCCTTTTTCCCCGCAGCTCGCGCGACGTCCATCGCGCCGAGCCGGCTGAGCCCGCGGCCGATCTCTCGGCCATCGGGTCCGCAGATTTGCACCGAGTCACCCGCGTGGAACTGCCCTCGGATCCCCGCGACTCCGACGGGCAGCAAACTGTTCGTGCCGGTCGTCACGGCTCGGGCGGCGCCCTCGTCCACCAGGATGGCGCCGCGCGGCTTCAGGGTGAACGCAATCCAATGTTTGCGGGCCCGAAGCGCATCCCCGCGAGCCGGAAACAAGGTGCCGACGTCTTTTCCCGCCAGCACGTCGCCGAGCACCCGCTCGCGGAGCGCCGAGGCGATGACGACCGTGGCTCCGGACATGGTCGCTTTGTGAGCCGCGTCGAGCTTGCTCGCCATTCCGCCGCTCCCGTGGCCGGCGCTCGTGGGTTTCACCTTGGCGACCGTGGCCGAGTCGTTCATCACGGCGACTCGGTTGCCCGCCGCGTCGAGCACGCCTTCGACGTCGGTGAGCAGCACCAGCAGCTCGGCGCCAAGTAGCGGCACCACCATCGCGGCGAGCTGATCGTTGTCCCCGAATCGGATCTCGTCGGTGGCGACGGTGTCGTTCTCGTTGACGATGGGTACCGCGCCCGCATCGAGCAGGGCGCCGAGCGCTTCGCGGGCGTTGTTCAATCGCTCTCGGTCTTCGAGATCCGTGTGAGTCAGAAGCACCTGCGCCGTGGTGATGCCGTGTTTGCCGAGCGCCTCGTCGTAGCGGCGCATGAGCACGCTTTGCCCCGCCGACGCGGCAGCCTGGAGTCGCGCCATTTCCTGCGGCCTTTGTGTGTAGCCGAGCCGCTCGCAACCCAGTGCGATGGCTCCGCTCGACACCACGACCACCGCGCGATTGCGGCTGATCTCGGCGATCTCGTCGGCGAGGCGCGCCTGCACGTCCGCCCCGGTGGCGAGAGCGCGCGATCCGATCTTCACGACGATCCGGCGCGCGTCGACGAGTGCTTCGCGGGGGCCCGACATGTTTCCCGGGTTCTACTTCAAGAGTCGTGGATTGGCATGAAACCGCCGCGGCCAGTTGACGACGCCGCCCAAAAGAGCCGAAAACAGCGTGGATGACCGATTGGCAAGACCGCGCCGAGAAGTGCGTCCGGACGATCGAGGAAGTCGGCTACGTCATCGTTCCCGACGTGCTCGACGCCGCTTGCCTCGCGGCGATACGCGAAGCGCTCGCTCCTCAGCTGCAGGAGAAGCTGCTCGGGCGGAACAACTTCGAAGGGCACCGCACCGAGCGTGTCTATTCGCTCGTGGGGCAGGGCGAGGTGTTCGAGGAGCTGGCGGAGCATCCGCTCGTGATGGGCGTTTGCGACGCGATGCTCCAGCCGAGCTACCTCTTGAGCGCGTCTCAGGCGATCCACATCCGCGCGGGGGAAACCGCTCAACCCTTTCACACCGACGACGCGTTTTATCCGTTCTCGCGCCCCCGCAAGGCGTTCAGCGTCGCCACCATTTGGGCGATCGACGCTTTCACGAACTCCAACGGCGCCACGCAGCTCGTCCCGGGGAGCCACCTCTGGGACGACCAGCAGGTGGGAGATCTCTTGCGGCTGATCCCCTTCGAGAGCAAACGCGGCGACGACGCGGTGCCGACCGACCCTGAGGTACCGCTGGGCATCGAGTCGGATCTCGTCGACGCATTGATGTCGCCGGGGTCGGTCGCGATTTTCGTCGGCACTCTCGTTCACCGCGGGGGGCGTTCGGACGGCGAGAATCGACTGGCACTCTCCAACCAGTACTGTGAGCCGTGGGCCAGACCTCAGGAGAATTTCTTTCTCTCGATTCCACCGGAGAAGGTCCGCGCGATGAGCCCGCGGGTGCAATCACTGCTCGGCTACAGCATCCACCCGCCGTTCATGGGCCACTCCCGCGGTCGTCATCCGCTTCGCGCGCTCGAGCCCTGACTCGCGATCGTCGAAGGGCAGCGGGACCAGCTCGACGATCGGCGCGTCGAGCTGGACGGCGGCGTCGAGCACCGGGGCCGTGCCGTCGGGAAGCACGACGAAAAAGCGAAGCGCGCCGTCGGGGCCGCCGGGCGCGCTCGCGAGCTCCGCGGCCCGCACGCAGAGCCCTCGTTCGCCGAGGCTCCTCGCGAGCTCGGCTCCATTTTTTGTCGCGGTGACCGCGTAGCGTCGGCCGGGGGTGAATACGTCGTCGGCCCGGCCGTTCGCCACGATGGCGCCGCGCGACATCAGCCAGACCTCACCCATGGTCGAGAGCAGCGCCCGTTCCGCTGCGCTCGGCGGAGACGCACTCACGCTCACGAGCATTCGCCGCCCGCGCGCGGCGCGCCCGACCAGTGCGCGCACGTAGTCCGCCGCGGCGTCGTCCAGCCCGCCGAGCGGCGTCTCGAGGACGAGCAGCGGCGGCTCGGTGACGCTCGCGTGCGCAACCCCGAGCGCTCGGCGTTCCACCACCGTCAACCGGTCGAGCCTCTGCTTCCCGATCTTGCCGAGCTCGAGCCTTTCGAGGGTGTCTCTGGCGGCGCGGCTCGCATCGCGCTTGCCGTATCCGGTGAGCCGTGCGCTCGCGGCGACGTAGTCGAGCACCTGCCATCGCTTCGGAAGCGGCACGTCGCATCGAGCGAGACCGACGATGCCGTGTGCGAGAGCGCGGGTGACCGAGACCCCGCCGAGCTCGAGGGTGCCCGAACCGAGCGTCGCCTTTTGTTCGAGCAAGTCGAAGAGCGGGCGCCAGTCACCGCCGAGGCCGACGTGCTCCGACTGGGCGCAAACGTCGAGACCTTCGGATTGCGGAACGCCGTCGTAGTCGATTCGCGCGCGACTGGCGCTCAGGGTCGGAGTCGTTTCGGCGTCGGCGCTCAAAGGTCGACCCATTCGAGCTCCATCCGAGCGAGCGGCTGGTCGGCGGGGTGAACGGCAAACGGAGCAAGCGCCCGCACCATGTCCACGAGGCCGGGCGGGATGATCGCCTCGGCCGCGTCGGCGTGCAGCCCTTCGACGCCCAGAATTCGACCGAGCAAGGTTTGATCGGGGACCGGCAGCTCGATGATAGGCGCATCTTTGGGTAGGCCGGCTTCTTTTCGGACGAACTCGAGCGCCTGGCGAAGCCCGCCGAGCTCGTCGACGAGGCCGCGCGCCAAAGCTTGCTCGCCCGTCCAGACCCGACCCTGTCCGACGGCGTCCACCTGCTTCTTCGTCATCTTCCTTCCGGCGGCGACCCGCGTCAGGAAGAGATCGTAGAACTGGTGCACCTTTCGGTTGAGCTCCTTCTTCTCGTCCGGCGTGAAGGGTCGGAAGATCGACTCGGCGTCCGCCCGCGGCGCGGTTTTGTAAACCTCGACGTTGACGCCGATCTTCTGGAGCAGCTGCGCGACGTCCGCTTTGCCGTAGAAGATGCCGATGCTGCCGGTGATCGTCAGGGGGTTGGCGAAGATGCGCTTGGCGGGGGCCGAGATGTAGTAGCCGGCGCTCGCCGCGGTTCCGCCCATCGACACGACGATAGGCTTCTTCTTGGCGATGAGCTCGACTTCGCGACCGATGAGATCGGCGGCCATCGCCGATCCGCCCGGGGTGTCGACGCGCAGCACGACCGCGGCCACCCGTGGGTCCTCGCGAACCTGTTTGAGCGTATCGGTGATCGTGTACGAGCCGAGGATCTTGTTCCCCAAAAACGGGATCGTCTTGCTCCGGCCGTCGATCATGTCGCCCTCGACGTGCACGATGGCGATGCGCTTGCTCGGACCGAATTGCTTTTTGGCGACGCGGTTTCTCTTGTCCTCGATCATGAGGGTGGGTCGCCCGACGAGCTCGATCAGCCGCTTCTCGATTTGGTCGTCGAACGCGAATCCGTCGACCAGCTTCGCATCTCTTGCTTCTTTGGCGACGAAGGGCCCTTTGGCGATCCGCTCACGCACCTGTGCGACGGTGAGCTGCCGGCCGCGCGCCACCTCTTGCACGAAGTGCTTCTCGTGCTGCTGCAAGAGGTCCGTCTTGTCTTTTTTGGCGACGTCGGTGGCACCCTTTCGGGTGAACTGCTCGGGCGCGCTCTTGTGTGAGCCGATGCGCACGAAGTCCGCGCGGATGCCCAGCTTCTCGAGCAACCCGGCGTAGTAGAAGTGCTGAGACCGAAGTCCGGCGAACCTCAGGCCACCGGCGGGGTTGATGTAGATCTTGTTGGCCGCCGAGCACATGTAAATAGAGGCGCCCGAGCCCGCTTCGATGTGGCAGAGCACGCGCTTGCCGTGGCTCCGGAGAAGCCGGATCGCGTCCTGCAGCTCCTGCACCCGCGCCATGCGTCCGGGGCTGGTCCGGAGCTCGAACACGACGGCGTCGACCTTGTCTTCGTCTGCCAAGGACCAGAGCTGCCGAAGCAACGCCACGTGGCCTCGCGTGCTGGGCGTCGACTCGAGCCGAATTTTCACCGCGTAGCGCCGGCCTTGGGAGCCCGAGGGCTCTCGCCACCCGCGCACCGAGCCACCGAAAGTGGCGTTGTAGGACTCTTCTTCCCGGAGCCCGTCGCCGGTCACCATGCCGCCGTAGATCTCGGTGCCGCCGGTGACGCCGCTGAAATAGAAGCTGAGCGCTGCGGACGCGATCCAGGTGCGACCGGCTTCGGCCGGATCGGTGATGGCGAACTCGCCCCGCAGGCGACCAATCGGCGGGATGTCGAGGCCGATGGTGGCTCGCGGCACCCAGATGTCGGGGCCGGTGAGGTATTTCCCTTCCAGTCCGATCTCGAAGATGCGCGTTCCGGTCGGTCGGATCGCGAGGGCGAGATCGTAGGAGGCGTGCAGCTTTCCGCGTAGCGTATTGGTCGGATCCGAGGGGTCGACGCCGCGATTCGTCGGACCGTTGATGTCGTGGGCCACGAGCGCCAAACCCGCCCAGTTGAACGGGCGAGCGGTCAGGCCGAACGAGTAACCCAACAGATCGTCCGCCAGCGGATCGCCGGAGAAGGAGCGTTGGAGCGAGAAACCGACCGACGCCGCTTCCGAGGGCGCGTAGGCGAGGCCCCAGGTGAACCACTTGTAGTTCTGAAATAGGGCTTCGCTCGGCGGGTCGAGCGCGTCGAGGCGGAAGCCGGTGGCGACGCCGCCAAACAGCGGGAAGCCGAGCGCGATGGCGTGTCCTTGCCAAGGGACTTGTTTGTCGACCGGTGGCACTCGCGCCTGGTCCTCGTCGAGCAGGATCGCGTCGTAGCGCAGCTCCCAGCCCGGCATCATCGCGACGTTGGCCGGGTTGAGCACGAGCGCGGTGAGGTCGTCGGAAGACGCGACGCTCCGGCCGAGGGCGGGCAGGCGTGTCGGCCGATCCGCCAGCGGGCGTTCGAACTGAGCTTGTGCGCTCGAGGTCAAGAGCGCGAGCCCGAGAGCGAGGCTCCAGCAACGCAGCACCCAAACAAAAACTCGACTCATGGCGGCGCGAGCGTAGCAGAACCGCCGGAGCGGGCTCACCGCATACCGCGGGTCCGCGCCACCGCTTCGATGTCCCCCCGGCGCGCGGTGAGCTCGTCGTGGTCTTTGACGGGCAGAAACCGCGACTCGGCCCCATCGCGGGGGACCCGCAGAAACGCCGTGTCGAGCATGCTCGTCACTTCGCCGATGAGCCGTTCGAATTGAATGACGCTTTTGCCGGACACGTTTTTTTTTACGGTGAAGAACGTGAACTCCATGTCGAGCTCGGCGAGTCGGCGCGCGTCGAAGTGAAAGGTGTTCGTATTGAACACGCGCACGCGAGTCGGGTCGAAGCTGTCGGGTAGTCGAAATTCTTCGAGCACGACCGGGCGACCGTCGAGCCTCACCGGGATCCCCCCGCGGTCCGACCCCACCTTGTCGACGACTTCGCAGGTGACCGGTTTTCCGTGGGAGAGGTGCCAACCCACGATCGCCGGGTCGAGGGTGGCGCCGAGATTGTCGAGGTTGGCGACCAGCACGACGCGTCCGCCGCCTTCGACGAACCGACCGAGCAAGCCACTCTCTTTCAACGCGTCGGGCAGGTCGCCGTGGCCCGGCGCGTGCAGGCTCGGCGCTCCAGCGTCGTCGGTGAACAGCCGACCCTCCGGCGTCAAACGAACCGAGAGATGTTGGGTGAACGTCGCGATACGGTCGCCGTCGCGCCGCTGGCCGAGCGCCTCGCGGATGCCGCGATCGGTCGCGTGGCTCGTCATGAGCCAGAGCGGAACTCGACCGCCCGATCGCTGCTCGATCGAGCGCACTTCGGCGAGCCGAAGATCGAGAAAAGTCTCGTCGTCCAGAGCTTGGACCAGCGCCTTGATGACGCCGCCCATGCGCGTCGCCATGCCGCCGGCGAGCACCGTGAGCGCGCATTCGCCGCGAGCGATGGCGGCCAGGCCGTCTTCTTCGAGTTGTCGGCGCTCGGCCGAGCCGGGCGGCGGTAGCACGGAAACGTCGCCGTCGGCCGGAGCGGTGACCGCGCCGCGAACGCGGTTGTCCTCGTCGGTCTCGCCGCCGAGTCGCGTCGCCAAGCGCTTTAGCCTCGAGCGATCGAAACGATGCCGAAGCAAGAGCTCACGGATCTCGGCCGGGAGACCGTCGAGCTCCGCCCCGAGTTCTGCGACGCTCATCGCGGCGGGGAGCCTAACAGACCCGTTGTGGCCTTCGCGGCGCCGCCGGCCCTCAGGCCGAACCACGACTTGGGAGTGCGCCATCGCCGCGCTAAACTCCTAGTTGCCGGGGCGGGCGCTTCGGCAATCATCTTACGATGCTCGGGGCGCGGCCTCGAGGCGGTCTGGTGAAGCTGAGATGGCGTCGGCTCTCAAATACGTTTTCTCTTTGACGGGGCTCGGGCTCCTCGCGTCGAGCTCGTGCGTCGGCGGCAACGAGGGCGCAGAACGCGCCGTCTACACCGACGTCGACGCATCGGCCGCGGGCGGAGCTGCCGGAGGCGGAATGGCGTCGTCGACCGGAGGCACCGGCAACACGGGCGTCGGCGGCACGGGCAACGTGGGCACCGGCGGCGTCGACACTGGCGGCACGGGTAACGTGGGCACCGGAGGCGTCGGCGCCAGCAGCGCGGGCGGAGCCGGCGGTACCACGGCAACCGGCGGCTCGGCGGGCACCGCAGGTAGCGCGGCCGCGTCCGCCGGCGGGGCGAGCACCGGCGGTAGCGCAGGCGGCGCGGGGGTCGCGGGTGCCTCGGGCGGATCCACCGATTCGGGCGCACCGAAAGACGGCGGGGCCAACGACGGCTCGGTCGGCATCGAAGCGGGCGGCGAAGGAGGCCTGCAATGTCCGCCCAACACCGGCGACTGCGACAACGACGAGACGAACGGCTGCGAGACGGGGCTGACCACCCTGGTCGACTGTGGCGGTTGCCGCGTCGGCTGCGACCTCACGAACGCGAGCGAAGTGTGTACCAACGGCGTGTGCTCGCTGGCGATGTGCAACTCAGGCTTCATGAGCTGCGACAACGACGAGTCGACGGGCTGCGAAACCAACACCGCTACGGATCCGATGAATTGCGGCGGCTGCAACCAAAGCTGCACGAACGACAATGGCGCCGCTCTTTGCACCGGCGGCATTTGTACGCCGATGTGCCTCGCGCTCTTCGGGGACTGCGATTCGAATCCGAACAACGGTTGCGAAACCTCGTTGGCCACGCTCTCGAATTGCGGAACGTGCGGGACGCCGTGCGACATCGCCGGCTCGGGTGAAACTTGCGCCACCGGCGTCTGTACTCCGACCACTTGCGGGCCCGGGTTCGAGAACTGCCAGACGGGGAACCCCGATTGCGAGACGAACACCCTCACCGACGTGAACAACTGCGGCGGCTGCGGGATCCAGTGCGTCAACCCCAACGGCACGACGAGCTGCAACCAGGGCAGCTGCGCGCCGGTGTGCACCGGCAACGGCGCCAACTGTGACGGTAATCTCGTCAACGGTTGCGAAGCCTTGCTGAACACCAACACGCATTGCGGAACGTGCGGCGTGCCGTGCGCTCCGCCCAACGCCACCGGAGACTGCTCCACCGGCACCTGCCAGCTCGGCAGCTGCAACCCTGGCGCGTCGACCTGCGACGGAAACTCCCAGAACGGATGCGAAGTCAATCACTCGACTTTCGACAACGCTTGCGGGACCCCGGAGGACTTCGGGGCGCGCTGCGGTGACCTGAACTGTGATCCGATTTGCCTGACGTCGGCGCTCGCCGTGCTCGGCACCGCCACGGGCACGGGCAGCCACTGGGTCAAAGCCCGCGTGAACGAGTGCTCGCTCTGCCCGTCGGACGTCGAGGCGCTGATCACGCTCGTGTCCCCCCCGGGTGTCGACTACGATCTGCACGTCTACTCCGCCTGCGGCACGACTCCGCTCATCTCGTCTGGCGGCGGAATCGGCGTGACCGAGTTCATCACCCTCACCAGCACCGAAGTCAGTGGCGCGAACAACGACTTCGAGTTTTATGTCGAGATTCGCTACTTCGAAGGGGAGTCGTGCTCGCCGTGGACGCTGACCATCGACGGCTCGGACTGCACGTAGCCCGCGCGGCCCGCATGGCCCGTGCGGCGACGAGGCTCATCGGCGGCTCGCTCCTGGCGTTCTGCGCGGCGATCCTTCCGGGCACCGCGATCCTTCCGGGCACCGCGATCCTTTCCGGCCCCGCGATCCTTTCCGGCTGCACCGCTTCGGTGGATCGCCGACCGAGTCACGCCGAGGCGCGCACGCCGCCGCCGCCACCCAAAAAAGAGAAAACGGCGACCGCCGAGTGGCAAGAGAGCCCTCCGGCCAAGCCGGACGAAAAACCACCCGGGCCCGCGCCGGCGGATCACGAGTGGGTCGACGGATACTGGCACTGGAACGGCGTCGACCACGTTTGGGTGCCGGGCAAGTACGAACCGGGAAAACCGGGATTCATTCGCCGCTAGCGGGGCGCGGATCCTGCGATCCAGCGCACGGCTTCGGCCGTACTTCTCCGAGAGCCGGGGGAAAGTTCGCCGCCCGCTAGCACCGCTCGTGTGGTGTTGTAACCTCTGCTCTGGAGGTTCGTACGCCTTCGCTGGGGCCCCACCGAGATCGATCGTTGCCGACCTGCCCGAAATGCCGCACGCAGTATCCGGAGGGGACCAGCCTCTGCGCGACTGACAACGAGCCGCTCTTGCCTGACGAGGCGTTCAGCGGTGTCGACCCGGATCTCGAAGCCGGTCAAGTGGTCGGCGAGTACGAAGTCGAGGGCAAGCTCGGCGAGGGCGGCTTCGGGACGGTCTACAAAGGCGTGCACCCACTCATCGGGAAGCGCGTCGCCATCAAGGTGCTCAATCGCGAGTTCTCGGCCAACCCCGAGATCGTTTCGAGGTTCATCAGCGAAGCCAGAGCGGTGAACCAAATCCAGCACCGAAACATCATCGACATCTTTTCGTTCGGTCAACTCGAGGACAAACGCCAGTACTTCGTCATGGAGATGCTCGAGGGCATGCCGCTCGACGGCTACCTGAGCGAGCGCGGTCGCCTGCCCGTGGAGGAAGCGGTCGCCATTCTCCGACCGATTTCACGCGCCCTGGACGCCGCACACGCCCAAGGCATCGCTCATCGCGACCTCAAGCCCGAGAACATTTTTCTGTCCTTCTTCGACGATGGGCAACCGTTCCCGAAGCTTCTCGACTTCGGCATCGCCAAGCTGATGGGCGACCACACGAGCGGTCACAAGACGGGCACCGGCATGCCCATTGGCACGCCGTACTACATGTCCCCGGAGCAGTGCCGAGGGCGCGGAGTCGACCATCGCACCGACGTCTATTCGTTCGGCGTCATGCTCTTCGAGCTCCTCACCGGCAATCGACCGTTCCAGGGCGAAGAGATGATGGACTTGATGCTCAAGCACATGAGCGACACTCCGCCGAGCATCACCACGCTCGCTCCAGAGCTCCGCCCGGAGCTCGACCAACCGTTGCTCCACATGATGGCCAAAGAGGCGTCGGCACGGCCGCAGACCGTGTCGGAGGCGCTCGAGCAGTTCGCTCGAGTGGCCGGATCGGCCGGCTACAGCGTCGAGTCCGTCGCGTTTTCGAGCGCGGGCAAAGGCGCCATGGGCAGCAACGCCGCCATGGGTAGCGGCGCGACGGTGCGAGCGCCCACGCCGATTTTCACGCCGGCGTCCGTGGCGCAGACGGTCGCGGGAACCACCGCTTCGACTGGCGCCACTCTTCCCGCCAAGACGGAGCAAGGAAAAAAGGGCACGATAATCGCCGTCGCGGGCGTCGTCCTCGTGGGCGTCGCCGCTGCCGCCGTCGTCATGTTCACCGGCAGCAAACCCGAGCCGGAGCCGACGGGCGCGGCGCCGCCGGTCGCTAGCCCCGACCCGGGCGCGGTCGAAGCCCCAGCCGCAGAAGAAGAGCCCAAAGTCGATCCGGCGGCCGTCGAGGCGCCCGTCGTCTCGAAGACCATCGAGCTGACGGTCGAAAGCAAACCCGACCTCGTCGACGTCTTCGTCGGCAAAAAAAAGCTCGGCGACTCGTCAAAGCCCTTCGAGATCGACCGCGCCGAAGAACCCGTCGAACTCGAATTCAAGGCGAATGGGTACTTCCCCAAAAAGCTCGAAGTCACCCCGAAGGCCAACAGCGTCGTCAGCGTGACCCTCAAACGCATCCCTACGAAAAAGACGGTGACCAAGAAGAAGAGCGAGATCGAATTCTGAAACTCACGCTTTCGCGGTAATAAAATATGAAGAGACTTGGCATGACTTGCACTCGTCGGGCGCTCCTCGCCGCGACGCTCGCTTCGGCAGCGCTGCTCGGCGCCTGCACGAATCTCGGCGAAATCGAGCTCGCTCAATGCGGCAACGGGATCGTGGAGCTCGAGAGCCGGGAAGAATGTGATTCGTTTCCCGACGACGGAGGTTGCCGCCCGCCGGGCGCCGTCGGCGAATGTCGGTTCGACTGCAGCGTGCAAGAGGACGGTAGCCAGCGCTTTTGCCCGACGGGCATGGGGTGCGGCACCGACGGCATTTGTCGCCAGCACAGCGGCGCTTTCGAGCCGAAGGCTGCCTCGGGCGCCGCGTCGGTTCGTGTTCTTGCCGGGGATCTCGACGGCGACCGCCTCGACGATCTGATCAGCGTCGGTAAAAACGGAATCACCATCTCCTACTTCGACTCCGGCGGATCGGTGTCGAAGTCGAGTGGCTTCGGCTTTCCTCCCACGCTTCCGGTCATCGCTCACATGACCAACGACACCATCAACGACATGGTCGTCGTGCGTGAGGGGCTCAGCGTGTTTCGTGGACGCAGCAATCGAGCGCTGCTTCCCACCGCCTACGCACCTTTCGAGATCTCCGCCGTCGGTGACGCCAAGGCGCTCATCATGGAAGCCATGCCATTCGAAGGTGGCATCGCCGGCAGCTTCCTCGGCGACGAGGTGCTCTTCCTCGTGGACAATTCGTTGGTGGGGGTGGACACGAACACCGTCGGTCGCGTGGTGGATCTGCCGGTGCATTTCAGCCAGATCGCGGGCGACGTGCAGGTGGGGCAAATCATCGAGGATGCCCAGCTCTCGCCTTGCGACGAACTCGTGCTCGCACCGAAAGGCGAAGACTGGGTCTGGATCTATTCGCCGTGCCTCTGGGACTCAGGCAACCAGAGGTACGTCTGGAATCAGGACAACCAGAATACGAACCCGATCATGGCGCTTCCCCGCGTGCAGCTGCCCCCGGGTCGCCAGATCAAGAAAGGGGCCATCCTCGCCGACGTCAACGTCGACGGGCACCTCGACCTGATCATCGGTACCGAACCGTCGACGGCTTGCGCCGCGGTGGATCCGACCGACGTCTTCCTGACCTACGGCGTCGGCGACGGGACATTTCACTCGGATCCCGCGACGATTCCCGCCACCGACGGCGACGGTCGAGCGGTGCTCATCGACCTCGGTTTTGCGTGTGCGATGCCGCTGGCCGTCGGAGATCTGAACCTCGATGGGCTCGCCGATATCGTCTCTCCGGGCGGCATCCTCATCAGCGTGCCGTTGCCGGGCGGATTGACCCCACCACTCGCGCAGGGCTCCTTCTCGCTCAGCGTCATCAATTTCGGCAACCCCTGGACGGAAGCCGTCATCGCGGATTTCAACGGAAACGGCTTGCCGGACGTCGCCGCCGTCTCCGACCAACTTCGTGTAGACTTTTACAACGGCACCGGCGATCTGCTGCTCAATCGATTCACCATTCCCACCGCGGGGCAACCGAGCGACTTGGTCGTCGGGGACTTCGATGGAGATCTCATCGGCGATCTCGCATTTCGCCAGCTCGGGCCCACGGGGAACGTGCCGGTGGGCGTGGAGGTTGGAGACGCGCTGTCGATCGCCTTTGGGCGGCCGCTCGGCTCGCTGGAGGATCCGATATCCATGGGTCGCCTCTCCCGCATCCAACAGATCGAACCTGGGGTCATCCCCGGTTTTGCCAACGACCTCGTGAGCGATCTGCTCGTCGTCTCGAAGCAGATTGGCGGAGAAGCGACGAGCCTGGCGATCCTGCCGGGCAGCGGTGACCGCCAGCTGCTCTCACCGTTTCTCTTCAGCCGCGAAGAGACCGAGGAAGTCCCCGTGCGGGTCGCCGTTGGCCAGTTCGACGGCGACGAGGGCGACCACCAGGACATCGCCGTCTTGACCAGCGACGAGCCGGAAGGACTCGGCCTGGATATCATCGACTTCAAGTCGAAGGAGAACCTCTGGATGTTGCCCTCGACCGGCGAAGCCGCGATCGACGCCGGCGCGGTGACACGCAGCATGCAGCTACCGAACGAATTTTTCGCCGAGCAGGCGCTCTTGGCCCCGCTCGATCTCGACGATGACGGCATCGACGAAGTCGTCGTGCTCGGACCCCACCTCAACGGAGAAGAGCTCGGCTCGATGATGGTGATGCGCGTCGGCAACGGGCCCGAAGGTCTCGGCTTCGTCGGGGACTCGCTCCAGCTTCTCGAAGAGGGTTATTGGTTCGAAGACGTTGGCGCGTCCGTCGGCGGAGAGGGTGACCAGGGCGGCCGCCCGATGGTTGCGACCAGCGAGGTCTCGGCGCTCGATTTCTACAACGGCCACCTGGTCCTCGGGGACGTCGACGTCAACGGCCACGACGACATCGTCGCCCTCGCCATCGGAGTCGACGAGGGAACTCAGGACATCGCGACCCAGATCGTCGTCTTTCCGAACCACGGTACCGGGTCGATGGAGGTTCACGACCGCGTGATTTTCCAAAATCCCCCAGGCATCGCGCCGACGAGCTTCGGTTTGGTCAACGCCGACTCGGACCCCGAGGTGGAAATTGCCATCCTCGGCCCCGACGGGGCTTGGCTCGCGGACTTCGACATCGACGCGGGCGCTTTCGTGAACGTGCAGAAGCTCGGGGTTCGCGGCGGCTTGAGTTTGGCCGTCGGCGACTTCAACGGCGATGGGATCAAAGATCTGGCAGTGACCGCGGCGGATGCGCCGACGGTGTTTTTGGGGATTCCGGTGTTGCGATGAAACGATTTTTCGTCACTTCGACTCTGGCGGCCACGCTCTCTTTCTCGGCAGTGTCCCAGGCGCAATCCGACGTCGAGCAAGCGCGCACATTTTTCAACGTCGGTGCGGAGGCTTACGAGAAGGGCGAGTACAAAGCCGCCATCCAAGCGTTCGACGCCGCGTTCAAGCTGGCCAAGCGACCGACGCTGGTGTTCTCGATCGCTCAGGCGTACCGCCGCCAGTACTATCTCGACAAGAATCGCGGCAACCTCGACGCATCGATTCGAAACTACAACTTGTATCTCGCGATGGTGACGGAGGGCGGGCGTCGTGGCGACGTCGCCGAAGCGCTCGCGGAGCTCGAGCCCATCCAACGCAAGCTCCAAGAAGAGTCGCCGACGGACACCGCCGCGCCGGTCGAAACCCCGACGGAAAAGACGCGGCTCATGGTGTCGTCGAAGACCGAAGGGGCCAAGGTTTCCCTCGACGGCAAGACCGGGAGTGAGCCTCCGCTAATCTCGGAGGTGAAACCGGGTCTGCACAAGGTCGTCGTTTCCGCCAAAGGTTTCTTCGACGAGGTCCGAGAGGTGCGCGCCGCAGAAGGGGGCGTCGTCGCGCTCGACATCGCACTTCGGCCGAAACCCGCGGTGGTGACGCTGAAGGTTGCGGCCGGGGCCGAGGTCTCGGTGGACGGTCGCCTCGTCGGGGAAACCCCGCTCACCGCGCCGCTCCGTTTGCCCCCGGGGCGGCACCTCATCACCGTGGCGAAGAACGGCCACGAGGCATATTCCGAGGAGGTCGTGCTCGGTCGAGGAGAAGCGCGGGAGCTGGACACGGAGCTACACACGACGACTCAGCGATTCGCCTCCCACATCCTCATCGGTGTCGGCGGGGTGGGCATCCTGGCCGGCGGGGCGTTCGGCGGCATCGCGTTCAAGAAAGACCGCGACGCCAAGGACATCAACTCGCGACGGCGGCAAGAGAACATCGAGCTCGGCGAGGTCGATAGGTTCGAGTCGCTCAAGAGCGAGCGGGACACCTGGCGGGTCGCCGCGAGCGTGACCCTGGGGGCCGGCGCGGCCATCGGCCTCACGGGCTTTTTGATGCGCGTCTTCGACGAGCCGCGAATCAAGGCCCCGCCCCCGAGGGAGCTACAGCAGCCCGAGGGCCCCGAAAGAGTGCCCGAACCCTCGATGGAAATCGCCGTTGCTCCTTCGGTCGGGCCCGGCTGGGCCGGCGCGTCGGTGCTCGGGCGGTTCTGACCCGTTCGCCCCGACGCCCCCGGGCCCAGTCCTCGTTGACCTGACGCTCCGCGCCAGGAAATATGGTTCACTGGTTCGGGTCATTCTGCGAGCTATACAACGCCACGTCATTGGGCGGGGGAAGTCCGAGTGACGAAACAACGTACGTGGGGCGAGGCGACGAAATGAAGCGATCGACGGTTAGCTTGAAGCTGGGTGTGCTCGGGCTCTTGGCGCTCGGCGCGAGTGTTGCCGCTACCGCGTGCGGTGGTGGCGATGGGGATCTCTTCAACGACGGTGGCTCCGCGGGAGCTGCCGGATCCGGCACCGGCGGAAGCGGCGGCTCGGGCACCGGAGGTGGCACCTCCACCGGTGGCGGCTCGGGCTCGGGCGGCGCAGCAACCGGCGGCGGTCCCGCAACCGGCGGCGGCCCTGGTACCGGCGGCGGCCCTGGTACCGGCGGCGGCCCCGGCACTGGCGGCGGCCCCGGCACTGGCGGCGGCCCCGGCACTGGCGGCGGCCCCGGCACTGGCGGCGCTGCGGGCATGGGCGGCATGGGCGGCATGGGCGGCAGCTGCGATTGCGACGACGGTTTCGACTGCACGACGGACTCCTGCACTCTCGACGGCACGTGTTTCCACAACACCAACGGACCCGCGTGTCCCGCCGGCCAGATCTGCGATCTCATGAGCGGCTGCACCCAGGCCACGGTGTGCCAGACCACCGCGCAGTGTCAGACCGCGCTCGGCGGCGACGCGTGCAAAGTGAACATCCGCTGCAACATGGCCAGCGCCACGTGCGAATTCGACACGCTCGACAGCGACTCCGACGGTTTCGCCCCGCGCGTGTGCGGCGGCGGCGACTGCAACGACGCCGTGTTCGCCATCAACCCGAGCGCGGCTGAGGTCTGCGACGGAGAGGACAACAACTGCGACGGCGTGACCGACAACGGTGACCTGTGCGCCACCGGTCAGTGCGACATGGGCGTGTGCGTGTGCCCCGCTGCCGATCGCTGTAACGGCATGTGCGTCGACAAGCAGACCAGCCAGCAGCACTGCGGCAGCTGCAACACCCCGTGCCCGAGCGGCGGCTCGTGCGTACAAGGCACCTGCGAATGCCCCGGCTCGCTCGTCGCCTGCGGCAACGCGTGCGTCGACACCACCTCGGACGACAACCACTGCAACGGATGCAACACCGCGTGCACCGGTGGCCGCACTTGTCAGAGCTCCGCTTGCGAGTGCGCCCCCGGCCTGACCGAATGCAACGGCCAGTGCGTCGACACCGAGACGGATCCCGCCAACTGCGGCGGATGCAACACGAACTGCGGTGGTTGCATCGCCGGCGTGTGCCAGATGTGCTCGCCGAAGGTGCTCGTCATTCTGCAAGATCTATCGGGGTCGATGACGGGGACCCGCTGGACCGAAACGCGGAACGGCATCAAGAACTACCTCACTGCGGGAACCACCGCGGGTTTTGCCATGGGGATCAACTACTTCCCCATCGACCCCACTTCCTGTTTGGTTTCGGAGTTCCAGAGCTATGACGTGCCAATCGCACTGCTGCCGGGAGTCGCCGCCACCATCTCGACATCCGTCGATGGCGAATCTCCCCGTGGGTTGGCGCCAATGGTTCCCGCGTTGGACGGAACGCTCCGCACCGCGCGCGCCTACGCGAATACCAATTCGGCGGATGTCGCCGTCGTCCTCATCACAGACAGCACCCCTGCCAACGAGTGCACGCCGGCGGCGGTGTCGGACCTGGTAGCGCTGGCGTCGAGCTTCTCCGGCTCAGTGCCGCAGGTGCCCACCTACGTCATCGGGATCCCTCCCACCGTGCCGGACTCCATGGACATCATGGAGTGGAATCAAGTCGCCGCCGCCGGTGGCACGAGCACAGCTCGTCTGGCCACGACGGCCGCCACCATCACCACCGCCCTTCAAGAAATCCAAGCCGACTTCGTCACCTGCACCAGCCCCTGAGCCCCACCTCTCAAAGCAGCCCCACCCCTCAAAGCAGCCCACGCTCCCGCGCAATGAACAGCGCCCCCAGCTGCACCCCGTGAACCATCGCCCCGCTCGCCGCCTTGGCGAGCGCCTCTTTCACGTCGCAGAGCTGCACCTCGATCTGCGCCTCGGTCCGGTCCAACTTCGTCGCCGCCGTTCGTTGCGCCCCTCGAGCAAAAAACAAGTGCGCGTTCGGTTTCGTCCGCGGCGGATCCGGCGAAACCGCCCCGAGCGACGTCCAGTCGTCGCTCTCGTACCCCGTCTCTTCTCGTAGCTCGCGCTTCGCCGCGTCGAGCGCGCTCTCTCCCGCTTCCAGCATGCCCGCCGGCAGCTCCAGGCTCGTCCCTTCTATCCCGCGCCGAAACTGCCGCACCAAAATCAACTGCCCGTTCTCGGCGAGACACACCACCGTCGACCACGGCACGTGCTCGATGACGTGATAGTCCTCGATGATCGCGCCGTGCGGCAGCCGCAGGCGCTCCTCGTGCACCCGTAGCCACGGTCGGTCCACCAGCACACGGGTCGCCAGCACTTTCCAGCTCATGGCCGCGCAGCATACTCGCGCCGGGCGGCTACCGGCGCGCTCGGCGTCGCCGCCCCGCGGATCAGGGGCCGGTTTCGTCCGCGCGGTAGCGCGCCAGATCGAGATGAAAGTGGTTCCGGTGCAGCTTGTCGTAAAACGGCGTCAGCACGACGGAGAAGATCCCCTCGCCGTACGCGCGCTTCGCCACCGTCCTCAGAAACCGCGCCTCGTCGGTCGGCGGCCGCCGGCGTCTCGGCGCAAAGTGCTTCAGCACCGATACCACCCCGCCGTTTTCGAGACGGAACGTCGCGATGTCGATGGCGTTCGCGTAGCTGTGCTCACTTACCCACGTCGGGAACGCCGCCATCTTCCGGCACACGTAGGTTCCCAGCTGACCCATCGAGCGCACGCGCGATCCCAGAGTCTTCTCCGCCTCTTGTTGGACCATCTGCTCGAACTTCGCGAGCGCCAGGGCCATGCCGCAATCCAAAACGGGAACCGGCGAATACCGCGCCCCGGTCGGCCCTTTGATGTACGCCACCGCTTGCTCGGTGCCGCAGGTGTACGCGCGCTCGCGTTTCTGTTTGAGCGGCAGCTTCGAGACGAGAAACTCCACCCCCGCCTGCTCGAGCCGAGCGTGGCACTCGGGCACGAGATCCGGCGGCCCGACGACCGTGTCGTTCGACGGGTCGAGATCCGCCGTGCCGTACACGCGCGGTGGGGGAGCGGGCTCTCGGGTAGGCGGCGTGTCGGAACCCGTCTCCGCCGCGCTCGCCGGTTCCGTCACCACGCGGGCCTCGGCACCCGCCGCCATGGGGCTCTCCATCGTTGCCGGCTCCATCGCCGCCGGCCTGACCGCCGCTTCCCCACCGAACGACGCCGGCGCGCACCCCGCCACGAGCAGCACCATCCACCTCGCGCGCCAGAGCTTCACGGGCCTAGGACCCGCTCGAGTCCGCCGTCCTTGGGCGGCGCGGCTCGCATGGGTGGCGCCGCGCCTCGCATGGGAAAGGGGCTGCGCCCGGCCGATCATGGTTTCGGCGTGAACGAGAGCGAGTAGCTGATGACGACCGGAACCTGCCTTGACGGGAATTCGACGGTCCCGAACGCGGTTTCGATGCAGGCGCGGATTTCCTTTCCACGAAAAGAAATCCGCAGCGCCCGCACCTTCGGCGCGCCACCCGCCGCCGCGATGAACAAGTCGGCGCCCACCGTGCCGGATTTTTTCCCATCGGTGAGCGCGTAGCACTGCCGAAACGCCTCGAATCGTTTCTCCACCGCCTGTTGAAGCGGCGCCTTCGTTTTCGCGTCGTTCGGTCCACCGCCCACGTGCAGCCCGATGTTCTTGACCACCACGTCGCTCCCCTCCGCGGTCGCAGGAGCCGGCGCCGCAGGAGGAGCCGCCGCAGGAGCCCGTGCGGCAGTAGGAGCCGACGCGGCGGCCGCAGCTTCAGTGCCAGCCGCCCTAGCGTCGCTGGCAGCACTCTCGTCCGCCGCAGGTTCCACCGCGGCAGGTTCCACAACCGCAGGGTCAGCGGCCACGTCGGGCGCCGCGCTCACCGAGGTCGTCGCCACCGCCGGCGCAGCGGCCTTCGGGCCACACCCCACCGCCGCGACGCACGTCACCGCCGCAACGAGACCCAGTGCTTTCGGAGATTTCACGTTCGCCCCAAGAGTGAGTAGTGCGACGTTTGCTCTCCGATCAAGCTCCGCGCCGTCCACCCGGTGTTTTGGGGGTAGACTCCGCCCCGTCTTGAGCGACGAGAAGCCCGACCACACTCCTCTGTCGCGGCGGTCCCTCGTGAACAGCATCGCCGGGGGTATCCAACAGCGGCCAGAGCTCCGTTCGCTCGCCGTCGTGGGGCTGTTCTTCTTGGCGCTGCTGACAGTGCTCTATCTCGCCAAGACCGTTTTCATCCCGCTCACCCTCGCCACGATGCTCTCCTTCGTCTTCCGGCCCCTCGTCAAAGGTGGCAGCAAGCTCGGGCTGCCCAAAGTTTTCACCGCCGCGCTCGTCATGCTCACCTTGCTCGCCGGCGCCGGCTTCGGCGTCGCACGCCTCGCGGAGCCCGCCAGCCAGTGGGTGGAGCGCATGCCCAAAGCCCTGCGCTCTCTCGAAGCCAAAGTGCGCCCACTTCGCGGCTCGGTTCGAGACGTCACCCAAATCGCCGAGAGCGTCGAAAAAATGGCCCAAGTCGACAAGAAGTCGCGCACCGTGCGCCGCGTCGAGATGGAGCGGCCGAGTCTCTTCGAAACCGCCGCCGCCGCCGCGGGCAAGACCATCAGCGGCGCCATCGTCATGGTCATCGCGCTCTTTTTCATGCTCATCTACGGCGACAAGCTCATCGAAAAGCTCATTTCGTTCTTGCCCGATCTCGGCGAGCAGAGAAAAACCGGACAAGTCATGGAGCGAGTCGAGCGCGACATGTCCGGCTATCTCGGCACCGTCACCGCCATCAACCTCGCCCTCGGCGTAGCCGTCGGCGGCGCGATGCATTTTCTCGGCATGCCCAACCCACTTCTGTGGGGCGTGCTCGCCGGGCTCGTCAACTTCGTGCCGTACCTCGGCTCCCTCGTTGGCGTCGCCGCCGTCGGGCTCGCCGCCATCGTCAGCTTCCCGGAGCTCTCGGACGCCGTGCTCCCGCCGCTCGCCTACTTCGGCATCACCGCCATCGAGGGCCAAGTCGTCACGCCCCTCGTCATCGGCCGCACTTTCCGCGTGAGCCCGCTCGTCGTGTTCATCTGGCTCGTCTTCTGGGCGTGGCTCTGGGGCGTCGCCGGCGCCATCGTCGCCGTGCCCATGCTCATGCTCATCAAAGTCACATGCGAGCAGAGCGAAACTCTCGCCCCCATCGCGGACCTCATGCGCCGCTGACGCTTCGCGCCGATCAGAGCCGCGTGAACTCGAAGGTGCCGATCGGCGTCACCGTGCCCACCACCTCGAACGGCGGCGCCTCGATGCGCGCAATTCGCTCGCGCGGGTTCGTGTTCGCATTCGCCGACGTATAGGTCACCCCATCGTCCGTGCCCGCGTCATACACGAACAAATCCACCACGCGACTCGCCACCCACTGATCGCCGCGACACAGATTCAAGCCGTCCACTCCGACGAACCAGTCCGGACTCGGCGCAATCATCGACACCAAAGATACGTAGTGCGATCCCGCATTCACGTCGAAAGACACAGACACCGTCCCCGGGGACGGATTGATCCCACCACCGGAAATCTCCACGTCCGCCCCAGCGGACATCCCGGTGGCGATCTCCCCCATCAAAAGCGTCTTGCTGCCCGTCTCCGCCATGCTCTCGATGCCGTCGCTCGCCGTGGCCCCCGCGGACCATAAAGAGAAGGTGCTGTCATGCGTCGCACCGATCAGCCCGGAGAAGTGCGGGCCCGGCGGAAAATCCGTCGGGTGCGTCGTCGAGCTCCACGTCGAAACGAAGTCCACGCGATAGCGCGCCGTCGCCGGACTCGGCGTGCAACTCGCCGCCGCGCCGCCCGCGCCCCCCGCGCCGCTCGACCCCGCCGCGCCGCCCGAGCCGGAAGCGCCGCCCGCGCTCGAACCGGATGATCCACCAGAGCCCGCCGCGCCACCCGTCCCCGCGCCACCCGTCCCGGCGCCGCCAGCGCCAGAGCCGCCGCCCGTCGAAGCACCACCAGAACCGCCCGTCGATCCACCAGCGCCGCCGCCGCCAGAGCCGCCCGCGCCCGCGCCGCCCGAGCCCCCAGTAGAACCCGTCGCTCCGGAGCTCCCCGCGCTCCCATCAGCCCCGCCATCCCCATCACTGCACCCCACCACCACGAGCGCAGCGCCCAACAAGACCATCGAAGACTTCATGACGCCAGTATGACCCGAAACCACCCGAGCGCGAACAGCGCGCGATCGCGGAGCGATGCGGGGAAAGGGGGTGGAGGGTGGAGGGTGGAGGGTGGAGGGTGGAGACGCCTGCTCGTGCGCGTGGCCGGCGGTGGGGGCGCTGGGACGTGGAGGGTGGAGACGCCTGCTCGTGCGCGTGGCAGCCGGTGGGGGCGCTAGTGAGTGTGATGGTGGGGGCGATGGTGAACGTGGGCGTGGATGTGACGGGCGGGAGCGGGACGGGTCGTCGTTGCACGTCGCGGGCGACGGGAAGCATCCCGCTTGAAATGAGAGCGAACGTTACACTTCGGCCCACATGGGTAGGCATGCCCCCCTAAATGTCGTGCTCGGCAACATTCCAGGGCACATGCGTCCCCCCGGCCGGCGAGCCCACGCGCCCCCGGAGAGGAAACCAGCGCGGGACGAAAAACATGTCGGTCAAAATCCAACTGAGCGTTGGATTTCGACCCACTTGGACGTCCAAGCCCCATCGAATCCAACGCTCAGTTGGAGTTAGGGGCACATGTTTTTTCCGCCGAGCGTCAGCGGGGGACTGGGGGGACTGGGCCCACGGAGAGGAAACGGGCGCGTCTCCTCGAAGGTCGGGAACAGATAGCGCAGCAACTGAAGACGCTGCCATCGGGGCCTAGCGCGCAAGGGCGGATCGGTAGCGGAACACCGCGCGGAGAAGCGCAGACACAACTGCGCGTTGCGTCGCGTCGCGTCCGGTGAAGGTGGGGGTGAACGCGACGGTGGAGGTGACCGTGAAGGTGACCGTGAAGGTGACCGTGAATTTCGGTTCGGCGCAGCTCGCTGTTGATTCGGCGCGGGGCAAGCGCGCGCCAGCGTTCGCTGGCACTGGCGCTGGGAGGCTCGCGGCGAGGGGAGGGAGGAAGGAGGAAGGGAGGAAGGGAGGAAGGGAGGAAGGGAGGAAGGGAGGAAGGGAGGAAGGGAGGAAGGAGGAAGGAGGAAGGGAAGATAGTAATAGAACACGA
>JAJDAH010000060.1 GCA_029261965.1 Polyangiaceae bacterium | reverse complement strand
TCACGACGACGCGCAGCGCGCTGTCGCCGAACAGGTCAAAAAGCGGGTCGATGAATCCGGCGACTGGAAACGACCCGTCACGACGAGGATCGTCGCCGCCGGGCAGTTCTATCCCGCCGAGGCCCAGCACCAGGACTACCTCCAGAAGAACCCGGGTGGGTACACCTGCCACTACGAACGCGACGTGCAGACGTATTGAACGGCGGCCGATCAGATCACTGCGCGGTGCAAGCGGCGATTGGCTCGCTGCAATCCGCGTCGCCGCTCCCGGTCAAGAACCGCCCGACGAGGCAACCCTTCGCCGTCGAAAGTGGTTCTGCGACCTCGGGGGAAGCGTTCAGCATGCAGTTGCTCAGCACGTCGAACCGCGGATCCGTTTCTCCTGGCATCGGTGCCGCAGCCGACAGACAGGCGAGCGATTCGGCGCATCCCTGGTCACCTTGGCCCTCCCAGGTGGCGTCCGCGAAGCAAAGCCCGACGTTGTTGGCCCTTTGGCCCTCGGGTAGTAGCTGCCGAAAAACAGGCACATCTCGTCGGTCGTCTTGAGCCCCTGGTAGATGTCGCGATCGTCAGAGTTGTCGTAGTGGCAGTCGAACCGCACGCGACTGCCCTTTTCCAGCCTCAGTCCGGGATCCATGTGGGTGACCGGCACGCCCTCCCAACCGTCGAATTCGTAGAGCATGTCGGTGCCGTGGTCCGGCGTCGTCAGGACGGCTTCGAACCCCACCCCTCGTGAATGCATGTGCGACTGCATGCTCGTGATGTTGACGTCTGCGCCTAGCGTGCACGCCATGTTCGCGGTGGCGCGAGAGCGCGCCGGCACGCGAATGAACGGGTCGTACCAGAAGAAGATGCCACCCTCGACCTTCACGTCCTCTTTGGGGATCGTGTGAAGATTGACTCGAACCTCGGGTTCCAGCATTCCGCTGGTGGTGTTGATGTAGTGCGCATTGAGCATGAGCACCGTCCCTGCTTCGACCGTGATGGCCGTGTCTTCAAGAAAGCTCAACATCGCGTTGCCGCGAGCATTCTGTGAACCGGCGAGAATGCGGCTGAACCCGCAGTTGCATAATACCACGGATGAGCGAGATGAAGCGCTCCCTGGGGACGTCGTCGCGAGCGTGGTAGGACCGCGACCGTATGCCGGACCTTTCGTTGTTCACGACGGCCGACGCGTGGATTGCGTTGCTCACGCTGACGGCCATGGAGATCGTGCTCGGGATAGACAACATCGTCTTCATATCCATCCTGAGCGACAAACTGCCGCCCGAGCAGCAGAAGCGGGGCCGTTCGATCGGCTTGGTTCTCGCCCTGGGAATGCGCCTCGGCCTGCTGTTCTCGATCAATTGGGTCATGAGCCTGACCGACCCGTTGTTCATTTTGTTAGCCGAGGAAGTCTCTGGTCGCGATCTCATCTTGGGTCTCGGCGGATTGTTCCTCGTCGGGAAGTCGACCCACGAGATTTTCGGCAAGCTCGAAGTGGAGAACAGTCCCGGTGCGCCGGTCGAGCGCTCGTCGTTCTTGAGCGTGATGGTGCAGATCATGTTCTTGGACATCGTCTTCTCGCTCGACTCGGTGATCACAGCCGTGGGCATGGCGGATCACGTGGCCATCATGGCGATCGCGATGCTCATCGCGGTCACGGTCATGCTCGTGTTCGTCAACGCGATCAGTGACTTCGTCAATCGACACCCCAGCATGAAGATTCTGGCCCTGAGCTTTTTGATTTTGATAGGCGTCATGCTGATGGCGGAGTCCTTCGACCAGCACGTCAACAAGGGCTACATCTACTTTGCGATGGCCTTCTCCCTGGTCGTCGAGGTCATCAACATCCGCACGCGAAAGCAGCAGCGACCGGTCGAGCTGCGACCAGGCCCGATGGCGCCGACGTCGAGGTAGGATGGCGACGAAGTTCGTCTATTCGGAAGAGCGGCGCTTCGAGTGTCGTGACTGTCCGGCGCGCTGCTGCCGCGTGCCGTGGAGCATTCGTTTCAGTGAGCAGGAGGCGGAGCGCTATCTCGACGATGAGTGGGTGCGTGAACGCGCCGGCCCGCGCGGCGTCGAGGTCCTTCGGCAACGAACGTTGCCGTTCCGTGAATCAGCCGGTCGTCTGCAATGCACGTTCTTGGACGATGACGAGCTGTGCAGCCTTCAGAAACGGTTCGGCCACGACTACCTGCCGCGTTCGTGCCAAGTATTCCCTTACGGGTTCGTTCGCTCGGAAAAGGGCGAAGCGATCGTCGCGCTGTCCCAGTTGTGCCCTTCGGTGCAAAAGAATCGTGGCAATCCGATCAAGGGCCAGCTGGCGGCCAAGCTCCGTGAGCTCGGCAAAGCGGAGGGGTTGGCGCCGCGCATGGGCTCGCGCAACGGGCCGACGCTCAAGCCGCGACACTACTTGCGTGTGATTGCTCGATGGGCCGAAGTGCTCCAAGGCGCGGAGTCGCCGGCGCAAGCCCTGGCCGATCTCTACGATTGGACCGACCTGTTCGAGGACAACCTGCCGTCCGATAGCGACGCGATCGACAACAGCGCTGTCGACTCGGCGATCGAAAAAGCCGACAGACGTGATCCCGTCCCGTTGACCCCTCGGCGCAAGGCCTCGTTTCAGGCACGGAATCTCTACGGTTACCAACTCGGCAACCTCTGTTATCCCTCACGACTTTTGGTGCAGCATCGGGTCGGTCGTCTGCCTCCACTGTCCGGCGTGAAGTCGTGGTTCAACAAGATTGCTTGGTTCCTCGAGTGGGGGACCGTCGATCTCCTGTTCGTCGATCAGCCCGTCCGGCTGCACCACGTGAAACGTGTCGACCGATTTTTGGGTGACGAATACGGACAACGCCTGATCGATCACCTGCTCGAGACGCTCGAGCGGCGGCATGTCCTGACCGAGCAGCGCTACCTCGTGTCGGTGCTGGTCGACTTGGCGATGGGAACCGCAGTCGCGTCGCGGTTCGCTCGCTGCCGCGCTAGCGCCGATGGTCGTACGAGCGTCAATGCCGACGATGTTAGCGAAGGCCGTGGCGTGGCCGACTTTGTGTTGCTCAGCCACATGGTGAGCGCGGAAGAAGGGAAGCTGATGCGGAATTTACGCCAGCTGCTTTTGTCGCGGCGTGAAGACTTTCGCGAGTTGCTTGCTGGCGAGATCTGATTCGGGATGGAGTCGCCGTTCAGACCCGCCCACCCGCTGGGCAGTCTGCTGCTACCGCCCGCGCTCGCCGGCGCTCTGTACTGGTTTTTCGGTTCTGGTCGCAACATCGATTGCGAGGCCTCGTCGGCGCTGCATGTTGCGGCCCTCGTCGGAGGTTTCCTCGGGGGTGTCCTTCTTTCGAAGATGCGGCCGGGGGATCCGATGGCGCCAGTCGATTGCTGGCTATCCCACGTCCATCGGATGGCGGGCGGAGGGATCGCGCTCTTCTCGTCGAGCATCTGCGTCGCGGCCGCGTCCCTGGCCACCCTCGACAAGACGCTGCTATACAAGGAAGCGTTGGTCCGGGGCGACGGGGCTTTCACCTACGTACTGCTCTCGCTTCCGGTCGCGGTCCTCGCGGCGTGGGCGCTCCGTCGCTGGGTGTCCCGTCATCTGTCGGTGCTCGTCGGATTGGGGATCACAGCGGTAGTCGCAGCGACGTGGCTCGCTTCGATGGCAGCTCCCGGCAAGCTCACCTGCGAAGCGGTGAGCGCTGCCGGGCGAACCCAAAGGCTTCCGTCGATGTCATCATCGATTGAGGAGACGGAGGCGAAGGTAAACGGCCTGGGCGTGCGCTATCTCGCTTCCGAAGCCGAGTGCCAGCTGAGCGTCGAGGGCTTTCCTGCCATTCGAATCGACAGTGTGCCGGAGTCCGATGGCGACTCGAAACGTTGCCCGCGGGTAGAGATCCGCCAGTCGGTCGACGAGGTTATTGGAGTGACCGAGGAAGCCGGCGAGCTCGTCCCGATCTTTTCCTACAAGGACGGGCAGCTCATGAACCTGGTTTTTGTGGGCCGGATCGGAGGAGGAGGCTTGGGGGACACTCTGCTCGACTCGGTTCGGGATCGAGCAATCGATGCGGTCACCGTCACACGGCTGTCGGCGCTCACGAGCGAAGCGTCGACGGGTCGACGCACCGATCGCGCGGGGGATCTCGTGATCGAGCGCGACGTGAGCTCGAAGAAGTCCTGCCGAATCGAGGTGCGCCGCGGCGAAGAGGTCCTGCTCAGTCGGGACGCTGGTCCGTCGCGCGAAGGGGACCGTCGCCTTCTGTGTCCTGATGTCGACATTCACCGCGCGAACGCCGTCGACATCACCTACGTCACGATTCAGGCGTCGGAACAGCACTTGGAATCGAGCGTGGTGTTGATGCTGTATGGCGGCAGCGTGATGGATCCGCCGCTTCGGTTGCTCGACTTGCGAGGCGAGTTTGGTCCGCCGGCGGCTTGGATAGAGGTGAATCGCATCGGCGTAGGTGCTGGGATTGTGATCTTGTTGTCGATTTTCGCCGAGCTGATTTCCGCCCGTCGATGGAAGCGGTGGAAACAGGGCTATCACGAGCGCGAAGGGCGAATCTCGCTCGATGAAGGCGGGCGAACGCGGATCCGAAAATTCAGCGTGCTTCGGATCGGGCCGGTGATTCTGCTGGGAGATCTCCCGCCGGAAGCCAGTTATCGTGGTGCAGCGGCGCCGGTAGCGGACGACGTCGAGGTGTTGCCGGGCACGCTCGAGGACCGACTCCGGACCTGTCGCGATCGCGCGAGGCTGAAGGCGCTCGCCGCCGTGACGTCGACGACGGGCCTCGGTCTGTCGCTAGCCGTCGCTTGGTATCGAGCTCTGTTGTGAAGCGTCGATGCGGTCGTGGTGCTCACCCCGGGTCGGTTGCCGGCGCGATGATGATGTCGTTGAAACGAGTGCAGATGAAGTCGCGCTCCTCGATCGAGAAGCGGATGGCCGTACATGGCTCGGTCAGTGTGAACATCATCGTGTGACGCCCAGACGTGCCGGTGACTGACAGGTTGTTGTCCGAGGCCAGCACTTGCCCACTCATCGTTTCGATGAGGAAATCGAAGCGTTGGGTTCCGGACACGGCGAGGTTGAAGGTGATGGCGTAGCTCCCCGGTGGCAGGGGGATGAACCCACTTCGAATCGGGGTGCAGTTCGGATCGCAAGCGCACCAATCACCCGAGCAGTCGAAGCCGCACCCATGACTGAGGATAGGGTCGGTGGTTTCGATGACGTGCGATGCGCCCCCAGGAATGCAGGTGGGTCCGCCTCCCGTTCCTCCGCTGCCCCCGATCCCTGCCGCGCCACCGCTGGCCCCGCCGGTTCCGGACGCGCCTCCCATCGCTGCGCCGCCCGAGCCACCTCCGCCGGAAACACCTCCAGATCCGCCGGAGCCCGAAGCGCCGCCGGTTGCGATGCCGCCCGTGCCGCCCGTGCCGCCCGT
>JAJDAH010000059.1 GCA_029261965.1 Polyangiaceae bacterium | reverse complement strand
CGGCGGGCTGCTCGGGGGGTGGGTCCGGCGCAGGCTGCGCTAGCGCAGGCGATGAAAGCAACACGGCGACGGCGGCCAGCGCCGCTCGAGGGCTCGCTCGCCGCGCCGCGATGCTCACCGCGCCGCCCGTCGCCGGCCTTTTCACCGGGGTAGCAATACCTGAAAAGCCGATCGCGCCAAGCCTCTATCGATCACCTCGACCGAACCGTCGTGCAGCTCGACCACGCTGCGGGCCAAGCTCAGCCCGAGCGCGAGACCTCGATTTTCGCTCGCGCCGGGCTGCCCCCCGGGGTTGAGCATGGCCGCGAGCTGCGGCGCGCTGAAACGCGTGCTCGGTACCTCGATCTCGACGACGACTTGTGCGTCGCGGAGCGAAGCCCGTACCCGCACCGGGGGTCGCTCGGCCGTTCGGAGCGCGTGACCGATGAACATGGCCAATGCGCGTCCCATGCGTACGCGGTCTCCGCGAAGGGTCGGCAGACCTTCGTCGATTTCCACGGTGACCGGCACTTCCCGTTCGCCGCCCAGGTCGCGTCCTTTGTCGATCGACGACCAGACGAGATCGGCGACGTCGACCTCCTCGTGAACCAGGGACAACTGCCCGGCTTCGACGCGAGCCGCGTCGAGAATCGCTTCGATGAGCGCGAGGAGCTCGCGCCCGCGTTTCTGGATCAAGTCGAGGCTCTCGGTCTGCTCCGGTGTCAGACTTTCCTGTCGAACGAGCTCGGTGAACCCGAGAATCGCGTTGAGCGGGCTCTTGAGATCGTGGCTGACGCTTGCAAAAAACAGTCCGCGCATCCTCGTGGCCGCCTCTCGGGCCTCGATGGAACGTTCCTGCGCCCCCGCGAACACATGGAAGCGTTCGGCGAGCCGCTCGATGGCAGCTCCCAAGTCTCCGACGATCTTGAACCGGGCCGGCGTGACCATGCGTGTCCCGCCGCTGATGACAGCGTCAGTCCCGAGCAAGCGCACGCCCCGGGTGGCGATCTTCATATCGCCGCTGAGCGCCCGACCCAGGGTTGCTCCCATGATCGCGGCGAGCACGACGACCAGAAGGGTGATGAGCAGCGACTCGAAGCTCATGACCGGTACGGTGGAGCCGCTGAAGCGAATCGTCGCACTGCCGCGGTCGAGCGGCGTCGTCAGAGCAACGACACCGTCGTCGTCGCGCTCGATGAGGTAGGAGCTCGCTTGACTGCGCACTTGGGCGAAGAACCCCAGGTCGGCGGCGCGTTTCGATGCATCATCGAGACCTGCACCTCCGACCACTCCGGGACCGAGCTCGAGTGCCGCCCGCGCCAACGCCCGCGCGCTCTCTTCCCGTGCGCCTTCGTCGGCGCGCCGCAAGTGCGCGTTCGTGATCAGAGCCGAACCGATGGCGACGAGCGCTACCGGTGCCACCACTGCTGCGAGCACTCTCCGCGACATTCGCCGACGAGTGACGCCGATTTTTTCCGCGGCCTCGACCGCGTCGCCCATGACGTCTGGCGGCGCGAGCTCGAACGCGCCGACGAATGCGTTGCGCACGACGACATGAAGCGGAAGCGCAGAAGCCGCCACGATGACGGCCGCGAGCAGCGCGAGACTCACCGTCGTGGTGATGTCGAGCAGCGCAGGCCGTGCGCCGGGAACGGTGAGCAGACACAACGAGAGGATGAGCGCGCTGGCGTAGCCATAGGTGATGCGCGACGGTCCCTTTCCGAGCTCTTCCATTTGGAATGGCTCGACGGAGCGTGAGCCGACAGCGAGTGTTCGGAGCACGAAACGCTGGCGCCACACCACCCACCAGGTCCAGAGCAGACCGACCGCGCCGCTGCCGGCGGTCGCGTAAAAGAGAGCTCGCGCCGCGGCAGCTCCTACCTCCGGGGCGAGCAGCAGGAGCCGCGGCACGCTCACCGCGAGCAGCAGCGTCGTGCCGATGGTGAATGCCGTCTGCCAGACGAGCACCCGCTGCCGGAGGTTGGCGGCCGTCGCCGTCATCGCGCCTCGTGGGTAGCCAAAGCGTCGCCGCGGCGGCTGATTGGCTTCTTCTGTCCCGGCTCGGTGTCCGTGGGCTCAGTGGGCAACACGATCGTGAACCTGGCCCCGCGGCCGACTTCACTCTCGAGCTCGATGAACCCGCCATGCATCTGAACCAGGCGCCGGGTGATCGCGAGCCCGAGGCCCGTCCCCGCTCGGCGGGTCGTCGCATCGCCGGCCTGCTGGTACTCCTCGAAAATCGCGGCTTGCTCCTGCGGAGCGATGCCGGGGCCGGTGTCGGTCACGACGATGGCGACGAAGCGGCCACGCCGTTCCACGGCGACCGAAACTTCTCCTTCGGCCGTGAACTTCACGGCGTTGCTGACGAGGTTGCCGATGATCTGCCGAACCCGTCGAGGGTCGACACTCGCCATGACCTCGGAGCCTTCGAGCACGACTTCGAGCGGCTTGCCCGCGGCGTTGACTTGCTCCTCTCGGACTACCTCTCCTGCAATCTGGCAGATGTCGACTTCTTGTTGCTCGAGGGTGAGCTCTCCGGATTCGAGCGCCGACAGATCGAGAATGTCGTTGATGAGGGAACGCAGGTGATCCCCACTCGTGCGAACGACGGTGAGGTTTTCCCGGGCTTCGTCGCTCAACGGTCCGTCGACCTCGCTGAGGAGCACGTCGCTGAACCCGAGAATCGCGTTGAGCGGGGTTCTGAGCTCGTGGCTCAACGCGCCTAGAAACGCGCTGCGGTCGCGATCGTAGGCGAGCGCGCCGGCGAGATCCTGGCGGTAGGCCCGCTCGGCAGCGGTGAACCGTTCGACCAGCACGTTGAAACCCGCGGTCAAGAGGCCCACTTGGTCCATCGATCGGACTGGTACGGGTTTTCCTGCCGGGCTCGCATCTTCGCGTGCCATCTCGACGATGCGCTCCCGCACGAACGTCACGTCGGAATTTACGTCGCGGGTGAACCCGAGGGCAAAGAGCGCAGCGATACCGACGAGCAATGTCGTCAGCGCGGCGACCAGCACGAGCAACTTCGTCGTCGCGGGTGGAGTTTCCGGCGCATGCACGAACGCCACGAGCGACAGGTGTTCAAGTGGCGCACCGAGCGGGGCGACGTGAAACCGTGTTCGCCCGAGCGCCGTGTTCGCGCCGCCCGAGCCGGCCACGAGGAACTGCAATCGCCTTTCGGGCTCTGGGGCTTCGAGCGTTCCATCGATTTCGACGCGGCCGTCCTGCCGCAAGAGCAACAGCTCGGCACCCGAACGACCAGCCGCCCGTTCGACGACGGCGCCGCGGTCTTCGAGCGAGGTCGCGCGTAGCCGTTCCGCCAAGGTCGTGGCTAGCAAGCGTGCTCGGAGCGCCGCGTCCGAGTCGCTGTGCTCTTTCAGGTGAAAGACACCGAGGATCGTGATGGCCACGGCAGCGGCGACCCCCAGAATCGCCACCGTCGTGGGTGCGATCGGCAGAAAGGGCAGCCTCGGACGCCGCGGTCGCACGGCCGCCCCTCGCTCAGCTCACTGGTCCGGGTCGATCGACAGGCGACCGAACACCGCGTGATCCACCCAGCGACCGCCGACGTACTCGGCCTGTCGTGCGATGCCCTCGAAACGAAAACTCAACCGCGAGATGACACGCAGGCTCGGGTAGTTGTCCGTCGCCGCGGCGCATCTGACGCGGTGCACGCCCATCCGCGCGAGCGCGAAGTCGATGCACGCCTCCGCAGCTTCCGCCATCAAGCCTCGGCCTGTGAACTCGCGCCGCAACCAGTAGCCGAGCTCGCAGGATCGGTGAAGATGCACGCATGAGTCGAGGCCCACCACGCCAAGCAGCTCGCGAGTCTGCGAATCGCGAATGCCGAATCGAACCGCGCGACCAGCGTCCCAGTCCGCCGCGCTCGCTTCGGCGTATCGTTGACTCGCTTCCGGCGTGTTGTTGAACGGCACCCAGGGGAGCCAGCGTTCGAGATGCCAGCGCGATCCGTCGACCGCCGTCCAGAGCTCGGGCCCGTCCGCGGGGTCGATGGGGGTCAGCGCGCACCGCTCGGTCTCGACCGGGTGAGTTCTCACGGCGGTGCGCGACGGGATCGAAAGCACGTTTGTCAGCGGTCGCTCGACCGCTGCAGAGCTCGGCGCGTGCGCTGCGCTTTTCACTGACACTTCACTCTCACGATGAATGCCTCGTAGGCCCCGGACTCGTAGTCCCTCCAAGAGATGTACCACTCCCCGGGCTCGTTGCCGGCCACCATCGACGAATAGGGCTGATATCCGCTCACTCGCCCGACGAAGGACGAATCGCCGACGCCGTCCCGGTCGAGGGTCGCGATGCGGGCGCGGCGGTTCTCGTACCAGGCCGCGGCCACGGTACCAGTTGGCGACACCCCGATGGCTGGCCGCGCGGCCTTGGCGGCAAACTCCCGGTGCCAAAGCGCTTCGTTCTTCCCCTTCTCTACGAACGCGGCGAACGCGCCGCTGAGCTCGTCGTCCCAGACCACGAAACAGCCCTCGTCGGTACACGCCATGCGCGGCTGCTTGTTCTTGCCGCGGGCTGGTCCGATGGTCGTCTTCGTGCCGAGGGTCCGGTCGAGCTTCTTTTCCTTGTCGTCCTTTGGCGGCTCGAGGCCCTTTTCGAGCTGCGGGTCGTCGAGGGGGATCTGCACCAACTGAATCTCGTAGTCGGTGTCACGTTGGAACGCATAGGTAATCTTGAGGTGATCGTGCACGATCACGGCGTCCGGAGTGTGGGCGGCCGTGTCGATTGTCTTGGTCTGACGAAACGACGTGACGCGAATGATGTCGCTGATGGGCTCGAGCTCGGAGTTGAGATGGCGTGCGAACAGGTCCTCCACCTCCGGCGTCAGCTCTTCCTCCCATACCGCCCAGAACGTCCCGTCCTCGGCCAGCGCCAAGGTTGGGAAGAACTGCTGCCTCTTGGGTTCGGAAATCCGCCGTGCGGGCCCCGCGATACGCCCGTCGCGCCGCAGAAGGCGCGAGAAGACGCCGGGGGACTTTTCGCTCGCGTCCCAATAGATGAGCGCCACCCTCTTGTCCGTCGCCACGAGCTGGGTGTGACGCACGCTCGTTGCCTCCGGCGTGATGTTGTGCGCGGGTGTCACTCGGCGCAGCGCGTTGTCGAGTAGCGCGGCGTAGCCTCGACGCTTGCCCGGCTCTTCGTGGTTGTCGGCCCAGGCCACCAGCGGTCCGGTCGCGGTCAGGGTCAAAGAGGGCCGAGAAGACGGCACGAAGACGTCGAACGGACGGGGTCTTCCGAGGCCCGTCACCTCGCAGGGCCCGTCCTGTTTCGCGAGTGAGACCGCGGCTTGGTGCAACAGCGACTGGGCCGCTCTATGGCCGCCGGCGTTGAATGCTTCCTTGAACATCGTCAGCGCCGCGGCCCGCTCACCCTCGACGAGTCGCGCTTGTGCCGAGCCTATCTGAAGCCCGAAGGGCTCCGTCTCGAGTGGCGTTCGCTCCACCGCCTCGTCGCTGTCGACGACTTCTAGCGGTTTGGCCACCGCCTTGAGCTCGCCCACACTCGGGGGATGGGCGACGTAGAGCCAGCCGGCGTATCCACCGACTGCCAGCATGGCGAACACCAACAGAGCCGCGATTGCCCTGCCGGTTCCGCTCCTGGCCTGAGGCGGCGGCAGCGAGTCGATGACCTTCGCCTCGCTCGCCGGGTCCTGGCTCGAAGGCCGGGGCTGGCTCGGCACACTCTCGGCGTCGTCGGACGACGACGCCATTTGCTGGATCAGATCGGCGCGTAAGTCGATCGGCTCGATGCGCCCGCCGATGTTGGCTTTGCTGTGGTGCACTAGATCGTCGACGACGGCGCCTTCTTCGATGCTCGCCAGCGGCACGGTCTTGATCGACCCCTCCGGAGGCTTGAGCGCGATACCGAGGCTGTCGGCGAAGGTCTTGGCGTCTTGGAAGCGCTTGTTCGGATCCCGGTCGAGGGCGCGCTGAAACCAGTCGTCGAACGTCGTCGGCAGATCCGGCCGCAGCCGAGTCGGGCGCGGGACCGGTGCTCCGGCGATCTGCGCGAGAATCATTGCGACGCCCTGATCCGCGTTCCAAACGGTCTTGCCGGTCAGGCATTCGTAGACGATGCAGCCCAGGGCCCAGAGGTCGGTGCGGTGGTCGACTTCGTCGATGCCCTTGGCTTGCTCCGGGCTCATGTAGGCTGGCGTGCCGAACAGCGCACCCTCGCGCGTCAGTCGGATCTGATCGGCGTCGGTCGAATTGTCGTAGAACTTCGCGAGGCCGAAATCGAGCAGCTTTGCGGTGATGCCGCCTTCTTCGTTTCTCGTGAGGAAGATGTTTTCGGGCTTCAGGTCGCGATGCACGACGTTGATTTCGTGCGCTTTGGTCAGCCCTTGTGCGCACTGGCCCGCGATCTTGTGCGTCAGCTCCCCGTCGAGCCGTCGAAGGCGGCTGAGCAAGTCGTACAGACTCTCGCCTTCGAGCAATTCGAGAACCATGAACGGCCGGTCGTCGAATTCTCCCGAGTCGTAGACCTCGCAGATATAGGGGCTCTTGATCGCCGCCATCGCTCGCGCCTCGCGAATGAAGCGCCCGGTGACGACTTTCGATTTGACGAGCTCCGCCGCGAGGATCTTGACCGCGACGCGTTTGCCGATCTGGATGTTCTCGGCCTCGTAGACAGCTGCCATGCCGCCCCGGCCGATCTCCTGGGTGATCCGGAACTTGTCGCCGACGATTGTGCCGACGGGCACTTTCGATGTGTTCGGCGGGGTCATCCGGACGAGGGGCGCGAGGCGGTTTGGCGCGGAGGAAGCAGAAGCTTTTGCAAGGACTCTGGGAGTTGGTCTTCGCGGGGTGCGCCGTCGAGAAGTGGCTCCAGAGGCGCTCTGGACAAAGTATGCCAGTAGAGCACCCTCATTGGCCGAATAGTCGGGACAAAGTTCTCGATTTTCAGGGGGTTAACCCGGGCCCGAGGGTCCGAGCCCAGCAGGGCGAGAGCCGCGGCGAACGCCTTGCCGGTATAGGTCGCGTCCAGGCCGAGCCCCACATCCGCGGCTCTTTCGGAGGCTTCTTCGCTCGCTCTCGTCGCCAATCCATATCCGTCGCCGAGCCAGCTGGCTTCGACCGAGAGCGTGCGCGAGGCGCGCGGCAAGTCGAGCTTCGAGCCGACCTGGCGGGACGCCGCGCGCGCAACACCGAGTACGAGAGGTGTCCCGACGAGTGCCGAGTCGACCACTTTGATCGCGAGCACTTTCGACTTGAGCCCTTCGCGTGCCACTCCGGCGAGCAACCCCCCGGCGGTCCCTCCAGAGCCGAGCGGTACGACGATGACGTCGGGCTCCGCCACCTCGCCTTGTCGGATCTGCTCGAGCAATTCTCTGACGGCGTACACGTAGCTCGCCGCGCCCACGGCGTTCGAGCCGCCGGCGGGAATGAAATAGTCGCCGCGGGACAAGAGCCGCGCCATCGCGAGGGGGATCGCCGCGCGCGACTCGACGGGTCGAGCGTCTAGTCCCGCGGCGATCGAAGCGCGCAACGTGTTCGCGACGTGCTCGGTGCGCGGCTGCGCGAACAACACCGCCGCCGTGTCGAAACCGCGCCGAGCTCCGAACAACGTCGTCGCGAGCACGTGGTGGCTTCCCGAAGCCCCAAAGGTCACGA
>JAJDAH010000058.1 GCA_029261965.1 Polyangiaceae bacterium | reverse complement strand
GGGTCCACCAAAAGGAGATCCGAACTCTCGGTCTCCGCCGTCACCCGCGCCGCACGCGAAACACAAGAGCGCGGCGAGTCCCGTCGTCAGTCTTGGAAACTTCATGATGCCTCGCCAAACGCAATGCACCGAACATGCCGCGAGCGGTCGACGTCATTGCTTCGGACATTTCGAACCACGACGTTGTAAAAGTCGCGTTCGGCTGTACGACCGTCGAACAGTCTGTGCGCACGACGATCAACTCGGTGCAAAATCACCCTCGAAAATGTCGCGCAGAGTCCCCTCGTTTGGCGCGCGTTGTCCCGCCGCGTAGGATTTGTCCCACGCGTTCGCGAGCTCACTGATGAAGAAGTTCTTCGACTACGACGATCGCATCGTCCCGCCTCACCATCCGCGAGTCATCGTCGAGACAGCGGTGGCGCAGGGTGCCTCCCGACACGACGTGCTCGACGGCACCGGAATCACCGAAACCAGGCTCGACGACGCCGACTCGCGGATCTCCTACGTCGAATTCGGCCTGCTCGCGCGAAACGCGCTCCGGCTGACCGGTAACCCCGCCCTCGGCTTGGACGCCGGTAGCAACCTCAGGTTCGCGCAGATGGGTGTGTTGGGCATCGCCATCATGAGCAGTCGAACCATCGGTGCCGCCCTCGACGTGTTCCTTCATCACGGTCGCGCACTCGCCCCGTCGTTCGACCTCGAGGTACGCACGGAGGGCGACGCTGGGCAGCTCTTCATCCGCGAAACGATCTCGATGGAGCCGCTCCGCGCTTTCGCCTACGAGGTGGTCTGGGGCGCGGTCGTGTCGCAGGGCCGGTGGCTATACCAAAAGGCGCTGCCCATCCGGCGAGCGCGGTTCGCGTACGCGCGACCCGAATACGTCGACCGCTATGCGGCGGTGCTGCCCGACGTCACTCTCGTCTTCGGCGCGGCAGAAACCGTGTTGGAATTCGACCGCAGCGTGCTCGACGCACCGGTGGCCTTCGCGGATCCGGCCACGGCGCGATTGGCCGAGGAGTTTCACGCCGCCAAGATGCCCGATCCCCTTCGGGACGACGGGCTCATCCCCCAAGTGCGACGGCTGCTCGCCGGGGCCCGCGGGCGCCCGGTGGATCCGGAGCACGTCGCCCACGCTCTCGAGACGAGTGTGCGGTCGCTCCAGCGCGCCCTCAAAGATCTGGGCACCTCTTTTCAGAGTCTGTGCGAAGAGTCGAGGCGCTCGTTTGCGGAAGACTGGGTCGGCTCCACCGACATGAACTTCGACGAAGTCGCCGAGCGGCTCGCCTTCGCCGACGCCCGGAGCTTCCGCCGGGCGTTCAAACGCTGGACGGGACAGACCCCGGGCGAATTCCGTCGAGAGCGCACCCGAGGCGCGGACTGAACCGTCGCCAGGACCCGCAACACGTCAGGCGCCGAACGCTCTGCTCCGCCTGGCGAGCCCGTCGGCCAACCGCTCGCGGGGGGAGAGTCGATCGAGTCAGTCCGAGGCCGCGTCACCAGCGTCGGCACCCGCATCCAACCGCGACACGCGCGGTCCGGCGTCGAGCGAGCTCAGACCCGGCACCGGCGGCGCGACGGGCCCGACAGGTGCGGTCGCCGCCGGATCCGCCACCGAAAACGCATCGGGATCCCGCACGCAGATCGTGTGCCGCTTCGGATCACGAACGCAGTAGTAGCCGACGGGGCAACCCGGCACACACTCCCCTCGTTCGCAGAGACCCGACTTCTCGTCGCACAGAAACCCCGGATCGCACTGGGCCCAGCAATTGCCGGTCACTGCGCGATTGATACCGACCGCGCCGACCGCCACGGCGGTGGCCACCGCGGCCCGACCGGCATCGGATCCACAACCCGGCAGCGCGCCAGCCATCGCGAGTGAAAGCCAAACGACCGGCGCCCGCATGCTCGATTTCATAGCACGCGACTCGAGCCGCAACCGCTGCGCGTATGGGTGCCCAAACGGCGCGTTATGCCCGGGTGTTCTGCTGGCATGCGCATCGAACGAACCCAGCTGCCTTCGCTCGCGCCAAAACCACCCCGATGAACCGACCGCGAACGCGTGTTCACCGCTAGAACGAGTAGCTGAGCGCCCAAGCCACGCTCTTCTCCCCGAGAAAGGCGCCATCGAACGTCAGGTCGAACCCGCCAGGAATCGTCACGTTCGATCCGAACGCCAACACGTAGTGGTGCCGGTCCGTGCCGGTGCGATCTTCGCCCTGTCGACGCCACGCGATTGGCCCACCAAACACCCGAGCTCCCAAGTACGGGCTCCACGTGTTCCAAAACGTCTTGCCGAAGAGCACTCCGAGCCGAGCGTCGGACGCAAAGAGATCTTCCTCTTCATCGCCCGGGACGAGCTCGCGAGTTTTTGCGAAGCTCACGCCAAGCGCGAAGGTGAACGTGAGGAACGGCAGGTCGTCCGGCGGCCCAAGAACGCGATAAGCCGCGCTCGCGCTGACGAGCACGCCCGGCTGGATTTCGTACACGCTACCCTGGCCTCGAAGCTCCCCTCCCAGCACCGGGCCCACGGCGAGTCGCACCGTCGTCCGCTGTCCGAATCGTCGACCGAGCGAGCCGATGAGCGCGTACTGCTCCAGCTCGTAGTGGTCGTCCGAGAACCGGATGCTCGCGCGAGTCAGCGCACCCGATGCACTCGCGGTCCAAAGCCGCGGCTCGGCGTCGTCCGAGTCGCCTCCGCCTTCACAGCCCGTCGGCCCGACGGGCGCCGTCAGGCCTCAGGCGAAGCCCGAGCGTGCGAACGCGAAGCTGGCTACCGCGCCAGCCAGAGCAACACCAAAAAACGACCACCTCACGTGACGCGAGTCTACTGCGTTGCGGCGGCGGTGCCAGGCGGTTGGTGAGTCGACTCGAAGATCGGCGGCCCGGCTCGTGTCTCCCGGACCGGATGTTCGAGACGGTGTCCTTCGCCAAAACGTCCTTCCATCGCGAATCCTTGACGATGTCCCGCAGACTGGCAAGCGTCGACGTTCATGCGCAACCTGCTCGTTTCGGTCCTCGCAGCGTTCCGATCTCTTTTCAGGAGTCGCGGCGATCAAGCACTCGAGATCCTCGCTCTTCGTCAGCAGCTGGCGATCTACAAGCGGGTCTCGAAGCGTCCGAAGCTACGTCGCGTAGATCGCATCTTGTGGGTCTGGCTCTCAAGACTATGGGGCAATTGGCGTAACTCGCTCGTCATCGTGAAACCGGAGACGGTCATCGACTGGCACAAGCAGGGTTTCAAGCTCTACTGGACTTGGCTGTCCCGACGGAAGAGAAGCCCCGGCCGCCCTCGCGTGAGCAAGGAGATTCGCCAGCTTGTTCGACGGATGCACTCAGCTTGCTCATTCAGCCCGAGCTCGAGGCACAGCTTCGTCCTCTCGATATTGAGGTATTGCCATCGCGCTCTCGTGTGCCGCGGTCGTGCCCATGTTCACCCCGATGTCCGACGCCGCCGCGTTTGCGTGACCCGAGCGCCTGCTCGATACTCTGGACCCGCGCGGATCTAGTTTTGGCGAGGGACAACGCTCAAAACCAGGGACTAGACCCCGCTGGTGGGCTCGAGCGCGTCCCTGGTCCCGGGCACATCCTCCGTGCGCTTGTGCGGCTCGCCGGGCTGCGCTCGAGGGAGGGAGACGACGCTCCCCCCTTGCCGACCCCTCCCCAAGATCCTAACTGTCCCCCATGCTGCCCACCGCCCTAGGTAAGAACGCGTGGCGGGCCGCGTGCTACGATACGCATGATGGCCGACGATGGACCCAGCGCTTCGGACCGAGCCGAGGCGAGGCGGCGTTCGTGGAAGGGGGGCGTGGCAAAGTCCTTCGACGAGATGGAGCGCGTCGACCTGGATTTTTGGCTGTCGATGAGCCCGCGGGAGCGTCTGGAGATGATGTGGTCGCTCGTGGAAGATTCGTTGGCACTCGAGGGGCATGATGGACCTGCACCCCGACTTCAGAGATCTGTTGGCGGAGTTCGTCCGCGCCGGAGTTAGGTTCGCACTCGTCGGGGGCTACGCGGTCGGTCACCACGGTAAGCCCCGCGCGACCAAAGACCTCGATTTGCTGGTTTCCGCAAAGGACGACAACCTGGATCGCGTCGCCGACGCTGTCCCTCGCCAAAACTACATTGGCGCGAAACCACAGTATCGAGCGGGAGAGCGGGGCACTCAGAGCCAGTGTCGTCGGACATCGGCGCGAACATTGGTGCGGCGGCGGCGCGAGAACAACGATGGCCATGCCCCAAAAGTCGAACGACCAAGCCGTCCTACGCGGCTCGCCGCGCGTACCGGTGATGCAAGCCGCCCACCTGAGGAAGCGCGATCACCTTCCCCATCGCAGGTCCCTGCACGGGCCTCGGCGTCGGGGCGTCCTTGGCCAGGCTCAAGTGCGTTCGCGACTCGTGATAGTAGGCGAGATAGGAACGCAGAATCCGACGCAGGTGTCGCTCGTTCAGGATGATGACGTGATTCAAGCATTCGCGTCGTATCGAGCCGATCATTCTTTCGACGTATGGATTCTGCCAGGGGCTTTTCCACGCCGTGACAACCTGCTCGATCTCGAGCTGACCGACTCGCCGCTGAAAGAAGGCGCCGTAGATCTTGTCTCGGTCCCGAATCATGTAGCGCGGTGCTGTGTCGAAAGGGAACGCCTGAACGACGTGGTTCGCGGTCCACTCGGCTGACGGATGACTGGTGGCGCCGAAGTGGACGACGCGGCGGCGTTCGTGCTCGAGGATGAGGAAGACGTAAAGGAGCTGGAACGTGATCGTGTAGACCACGAAGAAGTCCACCGACACGAGATCAGCCACGTGGTTCTTCATGAACTTCCGCCAGTTCTGAGAGGGCGGTTTCGGGATGCGGGCGACGAACCTCGACACGGTGCGTTCGGAGACGACGAAGCCGAGCTTCTTGAGCTCGCCGTGGATCTTTGGGGCTCCCCATGTCGGGTTTTGATTGACCATCCGCCGAACGAGCTCGCGAATCTCCTTGCTCACGCGAGGGCGGCCGGGGCTTCTCTTCCGTCGGGACAACCAAGCCCAGTAGAGCTTGAAACCCTGCTTGTGCCAGTCGATGCCGTCTCCGGCTTCACGATGACGAGCGAGTTACGCCAATTGCCCCACAGTTTGGAGAGCCAGACCCAGAGGACGCGGTCAGCAGCTCGGAGCTTCGGCCGCTTCGAAACCCGCTTGTAGATGGCGAGCTGCTGACGGAGGGCGAGGATCTCGAGTGCCTGATCGCCGCGAGTCCTCAACAGAGATCGGATCGCCGTCAGCACGGAGACGAACAAGTCGAGCATCGGCGACGACGATTATCTGCCCCCGCGAAACCGTCAACGATTCTCAGTGGAACGGCATTCTGGCGAGGGACAGGTTTCCTCGGTGTTGCTCTCGACTACCGCCGAGTCGTCGAGATCGGGTGCGGGATCGTTTTACGATGCCCCGTAGAATTATCTGGATCATTTTACGATTGCTCGTAGAATAGTCCGAATGGTCGCCAGGCTCTACGAAGCCGTCCTCGAAGACCACTTGCGGGCGCATCGCCAGATGGCGTTCGTTTCGGGGCCACGGCAGGTCGGCAAGACCACGAGCTGTCAGAGCGCGGCGCGTAACGCGGCGTACCTGAGCTGGGACGATCAAGACGATCGACGGCTGATTCTTCGTGGCCCGGCTGCTGTCGCCGAAGCGATCGGTCTCGAGCGGCTGCGAGACGAGCCTCGACGCGTCGTTTTCGACGAGATCCACAAGTACGCGCGATGGCGCACCTTCCTCAAAGGACTCTTCGACAAGCACTCGGCCGACCTTCGAATCATCGTGACGGGCAGCTCTCGCCTCGACGTGTACCGACGCGGTGGCGACAGCCTTATGGGACGCTATCTCCGTTACCGCATGCACCCATTGTCGGTCGGGGAGCTGCTGCGGCCGACGCCGGGTCGACGAGAGGTCGCGCCGCCTCAGCCCATGGACGACCGACGCTTCAAACGACTGCTGGAGCACGGCGGCTTTCCCGAGCCCTACCTGAAAGCCAGCCGAGCCTTCTCGAATCGTTGGAAACGCCTGCGGCTCGACCAGCTCGTGCGCGAAGACGTTCGCGACCTCACGCGGATCACGGAGATCGATCAGCTCGAGGTGATGGTCGCGATCTTGCTGGCCACGTCGGGCTCGGTCCTCAGCTACTCGAACCTCGCGAAGGAGGTGAACGTCAGCGTGGACACGGCGCGACGTTGGGTGTCGACGCTGACGATGCTGCACCAGGGCTTCCTCGTCCGCCCCTGGTTCAAGAACGTGAGGAAATCCCTGCGCAAGGAACCCAAGTGGTACGTGCGAGATTGGTCGATGGTCCAAGAACCGGGCCACCGTCTCGAAACCTTCGTCGCGTGCCACCTTCTCAAAGCTGTCGAGACTTGGGAGGACTTGGGGCTGGGCCGCTACGAGCTCCGATACCTTCGTGATCGCAACAAGCGCGAGGTCGACTTCGCCGTGATTCGAGATTCCGAGCCTTGGTTTCTGGTCGAGGTGAAAACCTCAGGCACTTCGCTCAGTCCTCAGCTTCGTCATTTCCAGCAGCAGACAGGCGCCGTCCACGCATTTCAGGCGCAGCTCGATGCCCCGTTCGTCGCGACCAGCGCCTTTCGGAGAAGGACCCCGACCGTCGTCCCTCTCCGCACGCTCCTTTCACAACTTCCGTGAGAGGAGCACCCAAGCGGGGCACCCGAGCTCGAGAACCAGCGACCGGGGAACCCGCAGGCATACGGGTGGAGAATTGTCGCTTCGGGTTCCGCGGCTGAGTACGGTCTCCCGCCCTCCGCGAAAACTCCATAACCGCAGAAATCGTGCGCCTTTTTGTCAGCTAGAGTCGCCAGCTCATGCGCACGCTCCTCGCGTTCCTCACCGCGATTCTCCGTTCGACGCTCATCTCGCGGCGTGATCTCGCCCTCGAGAACGCTGTACTGCGCCAGCAGCTCGCCTCGTATCAGCGGGGCAAGAAGTGTCCACGCTTGAAGCCGAGCGAGCGGGCTCTCTGGGCCGTGCTGTCGAGATTCTGGGCCAACGGGAAGTCGCCGCTGGTCATCGTCAAGCCGAAGACGGTCATTGGCTGGCACAAGCAGGGTTTCAAGCTCTTTTGGCGAGG
>JAJDAH010000057.1 GCA_029261965.1 Polyangiaceae bacterium | reverse complement strand
GAACGCGAACGCCAGGGGGAGAGTGACGACGACGGCGACGACGCCCCGCTCGTCTTCCACGCTTTGCCCACACCCACTCGCGCCGAGGTCGCCGACGTCGCTCGCCGCACCGCCGAGCGCATCGAGAAGATCCTCCGCGCCCACGGCCGCAGTCTCGACCCCGAGATGCAGGACGACGAGCCGCCCGAGCTCGGCCTCGACGAGCCCGGCCTCACCGCTTGTTACGCCGCCGCCGCCCAAGGCATCTCGGTCAGCGGCGACCGCGCCGGCCAGCCCACGCTCCGGCTTCTCGTCCCGCCCGAGCCGCCCTCGGTGCCCGGGCCCGACCCCGACCCGCACGAGCCGGTCGCCGAGGTTCGGGGCGTCAACCTCCACGCCAAGCAGCTCGTCGATGGGCGCGACCGCGCCCAGCTCGAACGGCTCTGCAAGTACATCTTGCGACCTCCCATCGCTCAGGACCGACTAGCGCAGCGCCCGGACGGCACACTCGAGCTCACGTTCAAGAACATCTGGAAGGACGGAACCCGCGCCCTCGTCCTCGAGCCGCACGATCTCTTGGTCCGCTTGGTCGCCGCCGTGCCCCCGCCCCGCTTTCATCTGCTGCGCTACTTCGGCGTCCTCAGCTCTCACTCCTCGCTACGCGCCGCCGTCGTCCCCGAGCCTCCCGATGACCCCACCCGCCGCCAGCCGCCCGCTGCCCCCGGCGATCAGCTCGACCTCTTCTCTACAGGCAACGAGCCCGTGCCCCCGGGCCGAACGCGATGGGCGTGGCTTCTGGGACATGTGTTCAAAGCGGATCTGGAAAAGTGTCCTCGCTGCTCCGGGCCCATGCGCTGGGTCGAAGCCGCCTCCACACCCGAAGCCGCCGCTCGCCTCCTCGAAAAGCTCGGCCTCGCGCCGCGCTCCTCCCCCCTGCCGACGCCTCCCGGCTTCGGCCAACTCTCGCTGCCCTTCGCACGCGCGCCCTAAATCCGATCCGAGGCTGCGCGCCGCCACTGCCACCTTCGTGCCTTGTCCCGTCGGGCTCGCCGCACCGGTCTGCTCGTCTGCCATCACCCCGGCGAGCCTTCGCCTCGACGTCTCGACTCCTCGCTACCTCCGAGCGGGATTGCTGTCTCAGCTCCGCGCTTGGCGATGCTCCAGGAGCCAGCCCTAGATTCGGTGGGGGCCTTTTTCCAGCTTCGATTGCCCTTCGCGCCGACCCGATTTGATCCAGCCTTTGACGGAGTCGACGATGCCGTGGGTGCCGCCGGATCGGGCGATGACCTGCACCATGCCGAGC
This sequence comes from Polyangiaceae bacterium, assembly GCA_029261965.1. Classification (GTDB taxonomy): domain Bacteria; phylum Myxococcota_A; class Polyangia; order Polyangiales; family Polyangiaceae; genus JAJDAH01. The sequence goes on along the minus strand of JAJDAH010000057.1, from coordinate 5,089 downwards.
AGGGCCGCCGTGAAGCCCATGATGTACAGGTGCCACGCGCTCGTCGCGTTTTTCCAGGCGTAGTCGCGCAAGCCGAACGGGACCGCGTCGAGCAGGCCGTGGTGCAAAAAGGCACCGATCACCACGGCGATGCCGAGCGACGGAAGCAGCTTCCTCGTCGCCAGTGCGAGCACGATCGCGACGACTGGGGGCACGAGCGCGGTCCAGTTGTGAACGACGTTCTCGCCTGCCGCGTCGGGCACCAACGGCAGCACGCCGAGCACGCCGAGCCCAACGGTGACGGCCAGGATCCGTCCCCAATGTTCACGCCAGAGTTGCGCTAGGTTCACGCGAGCAAAGTCCCTGCGCGCTGTCGGGCGCGGTGGGTCCACCCTACCTCGTAATCCGCCGCCCTCGTGCTACCGGCAGCCGACGAGGCGCCAGCGGATCGTATCGTCGGAGCCGAAAAAGGCACTGATCGCGGTCAACCCGTCACCGAACCCGCGTCTCGGCCGGTGCCAATTCGGCTGGCACTTCACCCACTGACCGCCGTCGGCAACGAAGGTCTTGCAGCAGAGGTCGGGCGTCGAGTCCCGTCATCGTTGCGGAGCAAGTTGCTCTGCGCGAACGCGACGGAACGGTGGGCCGCATCTGGCGCGGATGAGCTCCGCGCCAAACATGGATTCTCGAAGGCCGGGGTCGACGAACGTCGTCAGCTCGAGAGGAAACCAAGAGGTGCGACGGTGATGGGCGGCGTCGAAAGTGGAAGAACGATCTCCAAGGACTCGACGGGTCTTCGCCGGACGGGCGCCTGTCGTGCCCGCGGGCCGAGGTGACTCGAGCATCCCGGGGTCTCCGGTGCGGAGAGGACATTCTTCGCTGTTTCGGACACGTGGCTGTCGCTCACCGGCGTCGCTGCTCGCGGGTATTTCGGCTCGACCGCCCTCGATTGCCGGCTGTTCCACAATCGGGTAGCCCTGCGCGTGCCATACACGAGGCTCGCTGGCTCGCTGATGGACTGCCAGCGAATGCCGAGGGCCCCCGGAGCAACGAAACGATGTCTCGAGGAAGGCTAGCGCAGACGTGACGAAGGTCTTGCTCGTGCTTGGCGATGGCGTCGGTGCTCGGCACTTCCTCATGGGTCGGTTCCCGAGCGAGGTTTGTGAGCGCGGGGAGCTCGAGGTGATGCACGCCATGCCGCGCGACCACGAAGCGGAATTCCCCGCGCTTCGCGAGAAGAGACTCCGCACCCACCGCGTGGCTCGACACCGTGATACCAAGACCACCTCCGCCCTGCGCCAAACTCTGCAATTCGCCCAGATGTATTGGGCGAATACGCGGGCGATGCAGCTCCATTTGGCGCTACCACTTCGAGGTGGACCCCGGAGGAAGCTCCAGCAACGGGTGATGCGACTCGCCGGGCGGGGCGCGGCTTCGCCCCGCGCGATGGCGGCGATCGCCGAAATGCTCCGGCGGCGCGTCAGCCGCTTTCCGGAAGTGTCGGCATACCGAAAGCTGCTGAGCGAGATACGGCCGTCGGTGGTCTTCTTCACCAACCAGCGAAAACCGGAAGGGCTCATGTTGGTGCTCGCGGCGCAGCAGCTCGGCATTCCGACCGCAGCCTTCGTGTACAGCTGGGACAATCTCACCGTGAAAGGGCGAGTAGCCGCATCGTTCGACCACTACCTCGTCTGGAGCGAGCTCATGAAAGACGAGTTGCTCCGGTACTACCCCTTCACCGATCCGGACAGCGTTTACGTCGTGGGCACGCCGCAGTTCGAGCCGGCGACCGAGGCGAGTCACCTGCTATCGCGGGAAGAGTTTTTCGAAATGGCTGGGGCCGATCCGGCTCGCCCGCTCTTGTGCTACTCGGGCGGGGACGTCGTGACTTGCCCCGAGGACCCCGGGCACGTGGACGCGCTGATGGATCTCGTCCGTTCGGGGCGAATTGGTGGAAAGCCTCAGATCCTCGTGCGGCCTGCACCCGTCGACGTCGCCACGCGCTACGACGAGGTCCGAAAGAAGTACCCGGAGATGATCTTCGCACGGCCGAAGTGGCTCCACGCAGGAAAGGGTTGGGATAGCGTGCTGCCCACCGCCGACGACGTGAGGTTCCTCGTCAATCTCACCGAGCACGCGAGCGTCAACATCAACATGGCGTCGACGATGACACTAGATTTTTCGGTGCGCGACACCCCGGTCGTCAACATCGCATTCGACGTCGCGTCTCCCCCGGTCCTCGGCGGACCGGTTTGGGACATCTACTACGAGTTCGAGCACTACCGGCCGGTGGTCGAAATCGGCGCTGCTCGCTTTGCACGATCGAAAGAAGAGCTCGCGACTCACGTCAACGCTTATCTCGACGACCCCTCGCTCGACCGCGAAGCTCGAAAGGAGCTCGTCGCGCTCGAGACGGGACCGACCGTGGTCGGCGCTGCGGCGCGCGTGGCAGCTGCACTCGAAGACATTGGCCGAACTGCTCGCTGAAGCGGTGCCCGACGCGATGGGACCGTCGTTCGGTCCACCACGGCGTTTTTCCGGACCGAGCAACGCGCTGGACGCCTATGGCGACCTGTCGCTCAATCGCTCTCGGAAGTCTTCGATCGTCTTTTGGAGGCCCGCGCGAAGATCAATTTTCGGCTCGAAGTCGAACAAGGCTTGGGCTCGCGAAATGTCGGGGCGACGTTGCCGCGGGTCATCCGCGGGCATCGGATGGTTTTCGATGGTCGACTTGGATCCGGTGAGCTCGATTACGAGGGCAGCCAGCTCCGCGATCGTGAACTCGCCAGGGTTGCCGAGGTTCACCGGGCCGTCCAGCTTCTCGAGGCGAGACACTCGGAGCGCGCCCTCGACGAGGTCGTCGACGAAGCAAAACGAGCGAGTTTGCGCTCCTTCGCCGAAAATCGTCAGAGGTTTGTTCTGCAGAGCTTGGACGATGAAGTTCGAGACGACACGGCCGTCGTTGAACGCCATCCGCGGCCCATAGGTGTTGAATATTCTGAGGAGCCGGGCGTCGAGTCCCCAATCGCGACGAGCGTCGCTGAGCAGGGTCTCAGCGCAGCGCTTGCCTTCGTCGTAGCACGCTCGTTCTCCAATGGGGTTCACGTTGCCCCAATAGGACTCTGGTTGAGGGTGAACGTTCGGATCGCCGTAGACTTCCGAAGTTGACGCATGAACGACGGTGCATCGCCGGCCGCGGGCCATTTCGACGAGGCGGAGCGCGCCGAGCACGCTCGTGGTGAGTGTCGCGTACGGATCGCTCTGATAGTGCACAGGAGACGCCGGACACGCGAAGTTGAACACCAACTCCGCGTAGGCGTTCAAAGGCTCCCGCACGTCGCCCATGTGAAAGTGGAAGTGCGGGTCACGACCAGCACCGGCCAGGTTGGTCAGGTCGCCGGTCATGAGGTTGTCCATGCCGACGACCTCGAATCCCTCTGCGAGGAGGCGATCCACGAGGTGGGAGCCAACGAAGCCCGCGGCGCCGGTGACGAGCGCGGTGCGCTTGTGAGTGCCCAGTCCCATCGATGTCCCGGCGCAATATCCCACGGATTACGGCCGATCCACAAACTGGGTCGCCGAGTCACACCGCCGCGGTACGCGCATCGGCTAGCTCGGCACGAGCATCGATGGTAGTCAGGCGCGCGAATGAAGATTGGGTTCTTCACGTCCGAGTATCCGACCGTGGCCGAGACGCACGGCGGCATTGGCTCGATGACGCAGAACATGGCCCGCCATCTGGCGCATCGTGGCCATGCCGTCAGCGTCTACACATGGACAGACGATTCGCCGATGGACGACCGGGGCGTGCGAATCGTCCCGATGAGCCACCGCGGAGCGCTTCGAGCGCTTTACGCGACCCGTCGAAGGATCGCGCGGGATCTCGAACGTGGTGAGATCGATGTCATCGAAGCGCCGGAGTGCAACGCACACCTCCTCCCGGCCGGTCGTGGCACCGCCATTCGCATGAACGGAAGCCACCATTTCTGGTGCGCGACTCTAGATCAAAAGATGAGACCGGCTCGAATCGTGCTCGAGCAGGTGGGGATCAGGTCGGCACATGGGTTGTGCGCCGTCAGCCAATACACGGCGGCACTCACTCGAAAGGTCATGCGACTCGGAGGGAGGGAGATCGACATCCTTCCGAATCCCATCGACACTGAAACGTTCGTACCGAAAAAGCAGTCCGTCGTCCCAACCCGGGTCGTGTTCGCCGGCTCGATTACGGAGAAGAAGGGCATCCGAGAGCTTTGTCAGAGCATGCAGCACGTGCTCCGCCAAGTGCCCGATGCCGAGTTGCACGTGGCCGGTCGCGACCAGCCAGGCACAAATGGGCACCCGTCATTTCGCGATCAGATACTGCAAACTCTCGACGAAAAAACTAGTGAGCACATCCGCTTCCTGGGTGCGTTGCCGCTCAAAGACACCGCCGCGCTCATGGCGACCGCGGGCGTCTGCGTGTTCCCCTCGTACATGGAAACGATGGGCATGGTGATCGCGGAGGCCATGGCTTGCAGCCGCCCCGTCGTGACGACGAACCGGGGACCAGGGCCCGAGGTGCTGGGCCCCGAGGGGGAATGCGGATTCCTCGCCGAGCCGACGAGTGCGCTGGACATCGCCGACAAGATCGTGCGCGTGCTCTCGAGACCCGAGGAGAGTAATCGAATGGGACAACGGGGGCGGCTTCGAGCCGAAGAGCACTTCAGCGCTGCCGCTTGCCTACCGAAGAACCTGAGCTTCTACGAAAAACACGCCTACAAGTCCTAGCGACCGCTCGCCACGCTCCGGCGAGAGCGCTCGTTGAACGTCTGACCGGGCGGGTGCGGGGCCTCGACCCGCAACGGGGGACAGGTTCCGTACAGGACAGGTGGCCGCCGGCGTCGCCACCTTCGCCACCCCCGCCCGCGTCGCCCAACCCCCCGAGATGACGGGGCTCGCGCCCTGGCACGGCGCTCGCGATGTGCCCGCGTGTGGCTGCCCACCTCTCGCACGCTCGGCACCCGGAACCGCCGCAGAATCATCGCCAAGAGCGCCACGACGACTACGCTCGCCACCAGCCCGAAGAGACCGTGCTCTACCAAACGGTGGCCGAGCACTGGCCGACGTTTCG
>JAJDAH010000056.1 GCA_029261965.1 Polyangiaceae bacterium | reverse complement strand
AAGCTAAAGTGAATAAAATGAAGAGTCGAACAATGGGCAATTACGGTCTCAACGCAGCCTACATGAGTTCGGCTCTTTCGTTCTCGTTAATATTTTTAATGTTTATTTGTTCTTCCAATTCTTTCTGCTGGGCAACTGATTCGGGTGAAGCTGGCTATTGCTGTTCAACCGAGAATATTTCATCTATCAGATCAATAGATATCTTGCCTAATCCAGAGCCTCCAAAATTGGATAACAAAACATCAAAAACCATCTCAAGGGATTTTAAAAAAGAGGCAACTAATGTTGGCAAAAAAAACCTTGACACTACCTACGGTGTCCCACAAAAACCAGATAAATCAAAAGAAGTAGACAGGAAGCCAAATGGAATGGTTCTTATTCCATCGGGTACATTTATTATGGGTGGAGTAGGCAAAGAAGCTAGGCGTGATGAGTTTCCCCGGCATAAAGTTTATATAGATAGTTTCTGGATGGATGAAACTGAAGTTACTAATGAACAGTTTAAAAAGTTTGTTGATGAAACCGGCTATATAACAACAGCTGAACGCAAAATTAATTGGGAGGAGCTTAAAAAAGATCTGCCCGAAGGAACTAAAAAACCTGATGACGTAAATCTTCAGCCGGGCTCTGTAGTTTTCAAATCTCCTGAATCTAAAGTCGTGAAACACCATAGCAACTGGTGGGTCTGGACCCCTGGAGCTAGTTGGAAACACCCTGATGGACCCAGCAGTACCATTGACGGCAAAGACAATAACCCGGTTGTACATGTTTCATACTTTGACGCGAAAGCTTACGCAAAGTGGGCTGGCAAACGTTTACCCACCGAGGCAGAATGGGAATATGCCGCAAGAGGCGGACTTAAAGGTAAATCCTTTGTCTGGGGAGATAATTCTATAGCCCCCGATCTTGCAAATGTGTGGCAAGGGGAGTTTCCATATGATAATAATTTAGAAGACGGATATGCGAATACGGCCCCGGTAAAGTCTTTTGAAAAAAACGGCTTTGGACTATATGACATGGCCGGCAATGTCTGGGAATGGTGTCAGGATAACTACCATCCTAGAACATACTTAGCTCGTGTGGTGAAAGCAGGCAGACAAGCTTTATTCAAGAACCCTGTTGCAACTATAGATTCATTCGATCCGCGACATCCTAGTGTCAAATCAACCAAAATTGTACGAGGTGGATCATTTCTTTGCCACACTAGCTATTGCACTAGTTATAGACCAAGTGCTCGAATGAGTTCATCACCTGATACAGGAATGTCGCACACCGGCTTTAGATGTGTAAAAGACAAAGAACTACCGGACTCCCCAGAAAACAGTACTGACTGAATTAAGATCAAGCGATAAGCATTTTGAATTGATCTATTTACAACACAAAATTGTAATAGGGAAGTTTTCTATTGACAATCAAAAAAGATTAACAGGTTTACTAAATTCTCAAACTAATTCAACCAACTTAAGCAAATATTGAATTACTTCAAATGAGTATTGCCGTTATCTTGTCCAATCTAGTTGTTAAGAGTAGACAATAACTCCTAAAGTAATAAATAATTGAAAACTAGTAACGCATTCTCCGCCTTGCTATAGCTCTAGGACCGCAAGAAATCATTTCAAAGAGGACTCTCGATGCAATTATTCGAAAATAGACTATTTGCTTGTTTTTTAGTAACAACGATTTTAGGCGCTGGAATCGGCCTAGGTCCGATTGCAAATCCTGCAATTGCAAAGACTAAAGTAAAAGAAGAAAAGAAAAGAAGTCCTGAAAAAATCATCCGTTCGAATTTACAAGAGCTTGCTAATCATGCCACTAACCGTGATGCTGCAGCCATGGCTATTTTATGGTCGGAAAATGCAACCTACGTGGACGAAGATGGCGAAGCTACTATAGGTAGAGACGCTTTAAAAAACAGATTTGATCAAGGCTTTAGATTGGGAGAACCAGTCACAATCACCTTAAAAACCGAGAACTTAAGTTTTCTTGGAGATGAGTCAGCAGTTGCCAGGGGAATAGTGGAAAAAGTAGGAGACACCGCGTTTCCATTTCCTGCTACTAGATTTATGATGATCTTCAAAAAGGAAAATGGTAAGTGGCTAATTTCCAATGCGACAGAAACAACAATTCAGAAACCAACTAAAAACGATTTACTCAAAGAAGTTTCCTGGTTAATAGGAACCTGGAAAGCCCAACGAGACAAAGCAACGGTAGGTCTGACAGCTAGATGGATAGGCAAAGGCAACTTCATGCTACTCAGCTTTGTTATTGAAAAGCCTGGTCAATCAAAAGTGAAAGAAGCTCAAATTATTGGATGGGATCCTATAGAACATAGGCCAATTTCTTGGTCATTTGATTCTGACGGTGGATTTGGAAATGGCCATTGGTTCAAACAAAACAATCAATGGCATGTAGAGGTGTCTGGAGTGCACTCTGACGGAAGTGAAACTAATGCAGTAAACGTCTTCACTCTAAAAGATAACGACAACTTCACCTGGAAGTCTACTTCTAGAACCATTGGTGATGAGCCACTTCCGGACAGCGCTGTCATAAAGGTTCAAAGAATTAAATAGTTTTGGCAATAGGAACATCGCTAACTTAATAGGAATCGATAATGAATTTTAAATACTTGAAAGCTACAGTAGCCTTATCTTTGTGCCTTATGATGTTTATTCCACCGGTAGACGCAAGAGGTTTCCGCGGAGGCGGTTACCGTGGTGGAGGTTATCGCGGTGGTGCCTATCGTGGCGGAGGATATCGCGGTAGCGCTTACCGCAACAGATCTTATCGAAACAATGCATATCGAAACAGAGCATATCGCGGTGGTGGATTTGGAGGAAGAATAAACCGCAGTAATTTTGGCGGTGGATTTAATAGCATAGCTCGTACAAACACACCAAGATTAAACAACAGAATTAATTATGGCGGTGCAAGGCCTGCTACTAGGCCGGCATATGGAAATCGACCAGTTAATAGACCAGCCTACGGAAACAGACCAATCAATCGACCCGGATACGG
>JAJDAH010000055.1 GCA_029261965.1 Polyangiaceae bacterium | reverse complement strand
GCCGGCGAGCTGGTGTTCGACGGTGGCTCGTGCCGTCGACCCCGCGCCGACCAACCTCATGGCGATGGCGCGATCCGCGAGCTGCGGGTTCCGCCGCAGCGCCGCCTGAATGAACTGATAGCGCGCCTGGGCAGCTACCTTGGGCTTGCTCGCCGTGGTGGCGCGGCCGCTGGCGAGCCGGGACGCCAGCGCCCCGACGTCGACGCCGTGCCCCGGCAGCTTCGCCGCGAGCGCGTTCATTGCCTCGCGCGCCCAAGCCGCGGCTCGCGTCGGTGACGGGCTCGTCGCTGCCACGAGGGTCTTGACGCCTTCGCTCATCCGAGGCCCGCCCGTTGCTCGCCTCTTGTTCGGGGTGGCAGCGTTCTCGTCGGGCGGAGCCTGCCTCGCGACGGAGGTCGTTCGCACGATTCTCATGTTGGACATGCCCCGGTATCGGGCCGAGCGCGGCGCGAGTTGCGTGCTTTTGCGAGGCTCCCGGAGGTTTGTCGAAACTGCCATTTTTCACGCAACTCGAGGGCGCATCCGCCCGATGAGGCATCGTCATGAAGCAATGCGAGCTCAGCGTCGAACTGGAAGACGAAAAACGCCGCTACCGCCCCGGCGAAACCATGCGTGGCACCGTGCGCCTGCGCACGCCGTTCGGGCTCGACTGTCGGCGCCTGCTCATCGGCCACCATTGGCGAACCCAAGGGCTCGAGAACGATCTCGCTCGGGAGTCGAGCGACCTCGGGCACGTCACCGAGATCTTCTCGGGGAAATGTGAGCCCGGCGCCGACCTCCGGGTACCCTTCGCTGTGAAGGCGCCGCCGGGTCCACTCACCTACCGGGGCAGTAGCTTCGAAGTGGCTTGGTTGCTACGCGCTCGCGCGGAGGTCTTCTTGACTCCCGACTTCGTCGCCGATGAAGGCTTTGAGCTCGATCGTTGGCTACCCGGCGAAAGCGATCTGCGCGACGCTGGCTATCGCGCCGCACCTCGAACGAGCGACGAGCCGTACGTGTTCGGTGTGTTGGGCGCCCGGGTCCGCCGCTTCGTCGCAAAGTCCACCGGCAACGTGCCGTTTCGCAATGCCGCGCGCTGGTTCGTGGCGTTCCTCGGCAAGCTGATATCGCTACTGCTCTTGCGCGGCGGCCCGCACCTCGAGATCCCGACGACCGTGGCTGCGGGCGACCGCATCGAGGCTCGCATCTCGCTTCCGCGGCGCGCCCGCGGCCGCGTACGCGAGCTGGAGGTTCGGCTGAACGCGTGCGAGGCCGTGGGGGTTTCGGGCTATCTCGCCATCGACTACGCACACCTCGACATTGCCGACGCCGAGCCCACCGCTACCGACCCTGACACGTGGACCGCGTCCTTTGACGTGCCAACGGACGCGCCGCCCAGCTTCGACGCGTGGCACGCCCAGCTCGGCTGGTCGATAGCCGTCCGCTGCAAGGTTCGGGGCGTGCCGACGTGGGTGACAGAACGGACACTCGTCGTTGCACCGCCGCGAATGCCTTCGGAGTCAATCGTCGACGAGCAACCGATCCATCTTCCAACGAACGACGACCGGATCAGCGAAGCCGATTCGGGCGGGGGCTTGTCGGCCCGCGCCTGACGCCCCTACCCTGTCGCCGTGGCCACCAGCTCGCTCGTCGTTGCCGTGGTCGCGCTGCTTGCCGTCGTCAGCTGCAGCAAGAAGAAGAGCATCGAGTTGCCCGAGCCGCTGGGCAAGCCGCTTCGTCCCCACGTGGGCGTGCCGACCGAGCGCTGGCCAGGTCCGTGCTGGCGCGATTTTGGCTCACCGAATCCCATCGGAGCGAGCACGACCTACGAGTACGACGCCAACGGATTCGTGACTGCGATCGACCATCTCGCGCGCAGCCGTGGCGGATCGTCGAGTAGGTCGCGCCGACTGAAGCGCCTGGGCGCCAAAGTGCACGAGGAGATCCCCGGCAGCAAGATACGCGAGACTGTCGACTACGTTTTCGAGAAACGAACCGGGGACGAGTGGACCGACGCCGACACTCTCACCAAGCCAATTCATGTCGGGCCGCGCGCGGGCGCGCCGCAGCTTTGTCTCTGCCCGACCAGAGACCGAAGCGTGTGCTACTTGAGCAAGCGCGTGGTTTGCTACGGCGATCCCACGCGCTTCGCCGCGGTTCGCGCCGAACCCGACAGCTTCAGCTGCATCGCCTGCGGAGAGCGCGTCGTCGTCACGCGCGTGCGCAAGTTCTTGGAGAAGAAGAACGTCTCCGATACCCGGCGAGTGCAGACCTACACGGCTCGAGCAAACGGCGTGGACTTCGACGAGGACAAGACCCACGAGGAGCTACGCATCGACTACGAAACACCGTCGGTCACCGCGCCGATGCTTCAGACCTGGACACCGGACGAGCTCGGGCCAGCGACCATGAGGGCCTACTGCGAAGCCAAGAACTTTCTGCGTTGCAACTTCGACGCCCACGGCAACCTGCTCTCCTTCGATCATCTGCGAGACGGGTTGGTGAAGCAGACGACCGTGTACAACTACAATTGTCACGAGGGAAAGTGATGGCGGGGCCCACCGCTCGCCCGGGGATCCGCCGCCGAATCCAAGTTTCGGCGCAATCAATCGCGCCGCGCTATCGACGAGAGGTCCGACGTCTCATCCGGACCGCTACTTCAGCGTGATCGTGAGCTCACTCGGCGCGCTTCGGTTTCCGGCAATGTCGAGCGCGCGCATGCCGACGAGGATCGTCTTCTTGTCTTTCGGAATGACGAACGGCGAATCCCAACACCCGTCGCTGCCTCCGATTTCGAGAAGCGGGCCGGTCTGCGGCGGGCCGTTCTCCGGGGGTAGCGGGGCTGGATACTCTTCGACGTAGGTCGTCGGGGGCGACTCGTAGTCGACCTTCTGGCCCGGGTCGGCGGTCCAGACCGCGTATCTGATCCAAGCTGGCTTCGGCCCGTCGTGAGCCGGTGCGCCAAAGAGCGGGATGCCGGGGCTTCCCCACGCGAGCACGACCCGGCGCGGGTGCCCGGGCGCGACGGGCTTCGGCGGCTGCCATGAGCTGTGGGTCAGACCCGACCACTTCGGGGCCTGCTGATCGGCGGCGGTGCCGGTGCGAAATGTCCCGAGCAGCCTCGTCGGATACACCTCGCCACTGTCCAACAGCCAAAGCTCGTAGCGTCTGCGCGCCTCTAGATTCTGCTTGGGTACGATTTCGAAAGCCGTCTGCCTCGCGGTCTGCGACTTGACGACTTCGATGGGAACGTCTTGGCCCTCGCTCGCGCCTCGTGAAGCTCGGCGCAGACGAAACTCGTAGACGCGCTCCGTGCAGTATTGCGGCTCCTCCGGCGCGCACGCGGAGCGTTCCGGCGCCGGGGGACCAAAGGCCCAAACGTGGGTATTCAGCGGCGCAATTTGCATTGGCGTTGGCGCCGATGACCACGGCGCGACGTACCCGCAGCTCAGCGCGTCTGCGCTTCGCGTCGGGGCAGTGATGGCCAGGACGAGGAGACCGATGCCGATGCGGGCGCGCATGGCATGGTCCTAACACGAGGCCACGCGCTCTGTTACGGTCACCTCGACATGCAACTGCCCGGTGCACGAGATGGTGCCACCATGTCGCCGTCCATGGCACTGGCACTGGCACTGGCACTGGGACTCGCGGTGGCGGTGGCGGCGTGCGGCGCCCGGCCGACGGTCACGCCGGCCTCACCCACGCCTGCCATCGACGTTGCTCCGGCGACCGCGGAGTCGACCGTCGACGAGCCATTGGTGCAAGCCCGCGGCGTGATCGAAGCGCATGTGCTCGACGAGCAAGGCGGCTCGCATGGCCCTCTCACCGACTCGACGCACATGGAGTCGTGTCATCGCCGTGGGTCGACGTCGGTCGGGTGGGCACTGATTCGTTTCGAAACCAGCCCCGGTGGCCAGTCTCGCAGTGTCACGATCGTAGAGTCAGACGGGGTGACGAAGAGTGTGCTGGACTGCCTCGTCGACAAATCCAAGAACGCGCAGGCGCAGACGAGCGACAGACATATCCCGAAGTCTCTTCTGTACGTGCGACTACTCTAGCGATGACGGCGTGACGATGAGCGACGACATCGACGACGTGCTCGGGCGTGCCGCCGCCTGGAAGAAGCAGGGGCTCCCTCCGCACGTTTTGGGGCGTAAGCGACCCAAGCCGCGAGAATCTCCGCTCGACTCTACTTCGCGAGGAGTTCGATTCGCCCGCCGGTGGTGTAGATGATGTGCGCACTGTCGAAGCCACAGATCCAGCGGAACCCCGAGCCAATTTGGATCGGGATCGCCGGGGTGCTTCCGTCCTTGCGAACCCGCATCACGGCGCTCTCGGTCGTGTAGTAAATGAACTCGGCGTTCTCGGCGATGTCGAACGGTTCGTCTCCGGCTGCAAGCGTCGTCTGAGGGCCGCTCGGCAAAGTGAATCGCTCCACTCGCCCGTTGGGGGCGGGTTGTTGGTTGGTCCAGTAGACGGCGAAGCTATCTCCGGCGATCTTTCGCGGCTCCGTGTCAGTCGCCAGCACCGTCGACGGTCCCCTCTTCACCATCCCGTCGGTGCTGCCGTCGGCGTCGTCCGTCCAGTAGAGCGTTCCGCCGAAGGCCGCTAGACCACGGATGTTGCTGGCCGTGCCCGCAACGAACAAGAGAGTGGACGGCGCGGTCTTGGGGCTCAGCTCGATGCTGATCGCGCTCGCCCAGTACACGTTGCTCGAGTCGTGCACCATGAAGTCGGGAAAGACGCTGGCGCTCGTGAACGGTGTGTTTACCCCCCCAGCCAAGGGTGCTTGTCTGATGGTCGGGGGAGCGTCGGCGAAAAACAGGGTGCTTCCGTCCGCCGTGAACCCCGCGGAGCCGAGCGTTTGCACCAAGTTCGTTTGGCTTCCGCCGGCGAGTGGAATGCTTCGGATGTCGACCCCTTGCACTCGGTACGCGATTCGAGTTCCTGCGACTTCGCAATGTTCGATTGTGGAGCCCTGGTCGAGAAGCACGGTCAATGGACACGCACCGCCTACGCAGGTGAGTCCTTGGCACGTGCGTCCACAGGCGCCGCAGTCGTTGTCGCTGGTGAGGAAGGTCTCGCACCCGGGCCCGGCGTTGCAGTCACCGAACCCACTCGTGCACTGAATTCCGCACTGGCCGCTGGTGCAAGCGGGCGTGCCGTTCGTGGATTCACAAATGTTGCCGCACACGCCACAGTTTTGAACCGTGCGGATGTCGGTTTCGCACGCGGAGGGGTTTGCGCCACAACTGTCGAAGCCCACCGGGCAGCTCACGACGTCCGGTCCGGTGTCGACGGCGGCATCCGTCGACGCCTCGGTCCCAGTATCAGCGCTTGCGTCCATCGATCCGTCAGTCCCGGCGCCGGAGTCCGGAGGACCAGTATCCGGAGGAGGAGTACTGGCATCCGCACCGCCGATCAGATTGCCTTCGAGATCGACCTCTTCCGGATCCGCGCAGGCACTCGTCGCGCAAGTTTGCCCACCCAAACACTCGCTGTTGCTGCTGCAGGGGTTGCGACACTCGTTGTCCACCGCACAGAATTGCCCTGCCGGACAATCGGAAAACGACTCGCACTCCACTTCGTCGTTGAGCTGGCAGACACCAGGTCCCCCGTCGGTCTGAACGCAGCGCGCACCCGGCGGGCAATCGCGGGTGCTGCTGCACTCGGAGTGACAGCGCGCGAACGCGCATATCAACGGCTCGTTGCAGTCGGAGTTGATCGTGCAGTTCTCGGCGAGACCGGCAGCACGAAGCCTCTCGGCGGTGCTATCGCTGCAGGCAGAAGCGGCGGCGGCCGCGCAGAGAAGAACGAGGGCAACTCTAGCCAGGTGACGCGTTCGGCGCATGCTTCGCTTTATCACACCACGATTCGCTGATCAGAGTCCGACGCTAGCTTGCTCATCCCCCTTCGATCTGTGCAGTCGGTGTCGACTTGGAAATCTCGACCTCCTCCGAGGTCATTTCCACCGGGATGTCCGCGAATAGAGGCGTCGACTGATAGCGCTCGCCGGTGTCGGGCAACATGCAGAGGATCCGTGCGAGCTTCGATGTGCTCGACCTGCGTGAGGCGTTGGCCTCGGAGTCGTTGGGATCAGAGCACCTTCGGAGCTTCGAGCGCGAGCTCGACGCGGGCTACCTCGCAGGTCTCGATGACGTCGGTAGCACCGAGCTCCAGCTCTGGTTGGACCTCGGAGCGCGACGCGATACGCCGGTTGCACGGGGAGGTTCTCGAACGATTGATCGAGCGGAGCGGTGGCGTACCGGAGGAGGTGTTGCCGCTTGCACGCAAGCGGGTCTCCCTCGATCCACTCCACACTCCGTCGAGTCTCGCGTTACTCCGGTTGACGTTCGAGACGGGTGGGCACAGCCGCGCAAGAGAACTTTTCGACAAGATGCGAGCGTTGTACAGCGACGAACAAGTCGATGACGCTCCGCTTCTGGCGGCGTGGACTTCGCTCTCGGGTCCCGCGGCAAGCCTCATTGTCGCCTCGGAGCCGCCGTTGGATGTCGAGCGCGAGGCGAGTTGGGAGTCGCTCTCGAGTACCGTCGGCACAGCGCGACGACAAGCGGGTGCGCGTCACGGTGGGGCTCCTCGACTGCGTCGCTCGCGAGGAAGTTTGGTCGGAACACTTCGATCGGCCGCTCGACGATCTCTTCGCCGTGCAGGATGACATCACCGGGGCGGTGATTGCGGCGATCGAGCCGGCCATCGAGCGCGCCGAGATGCAGCGGGCCCTCTTGGCTCCTCCCGACAACTTGAGCGCGTGGCAGTGCTACCATCGCGGACTCTGGCATTGCTTCCGATTCACCGCGAAAGACAACGAGCTCGCGCACAAGATGCTGCGACGGGCAGTCGAGCTCGATCCTCACTTCTCACGCGCTTACGCCGGCCTCTCGTTCACGCACTACTCCCGCGCGTTCTTGAATGCAGTCCCGGCGGTCGGTGACGAGATCCGAAAATCGCTCGACCTGGCACGCCAGAGCGTCGACTACGACGGGCGCGACGCGATGGGCCACTGGTGCTTGGGCCGTGCCCTCTTTCTCTCGCGGGAGCACGACCAGGCGCTCGGCGCGATTGATCGCGCGCTCGCCATCAACCCCAACTATGCGCAAGGTCACTACGCCAAAGGTTTCGTCGGCATCCACGCCGGCCTCGACGACGCCTCCCTGCCTTGTCTCGATCAGGCCCAGACGGCGTCGTGCTCGCACCTTGAAGCGCGACTGCAAAAAAAATCGCGCGGTTCAACGGGCGACTGCCAGGACGCGGCCGCGCCCAGGCTCGGTCCAGTAGATTGTCGTATCGTCGACCGACACCCCGTAGGGCCGGTTGCGGCCGCTGACCTCCACGACCGGGGTTGCGACCCCAACGGCCGGCTTGCTCGTGATCGTGCCGGCGCTGCCGGCATCGCCAACGGGGAGCGCTTCGTTCGCCCAGAAGATGAGACCGGCGTGTGCCGCTACGCCAGCAGGATCGACCTGTCCAGTGGCGAACGTGGTGACCATGCCCAGACCGATGTCGTAGCGACCGAGAGTATCGTTCCCGGCGTTCGACCAGATGAGCTTCGAGTCGTCGAGAGCGAGGCCGCTGGGTGTTGCGGTGAAAGCGGGGAGCACCAGTTGCTCCGGCGCCCCGCCGCCGATTGGTATGCGAAACACGCCCTGAGTCGTGCTGGTGAAATAAACGTGGGTCGTGTCGACGGCGATGCCCAGTGGCTCGACGAGGTTGGCCTGGAAGATTTCGGTGCTGCCGCCAGCGAGCGGCTTGCGGATGATCTGCCCGGGATCTCGAAACACCGTCCAGTACAGGTGAGTCGCATCGATCGCCATGAACGACGCGTCGGGAAAACCGGTGGCGAAGATCGATGGTCCGCCGGCGCGCGAGTTCCGGAAGATGATCCCCGCACCGGCGTCCGATGCCCAAACGTCTTCGTCGGTTGCCAGTACGTCAGTCGGACTCGTGCCGAGAATCACCAACCACGGCTGGCACTCTCCGGCCACGCAGTCGCCGTTTTGGCAGTCGTGCCCGCAGAAGCCGCAGTTCTGTGGGTCGCTCGCGGTATCGCCGCAGCTCACGTCGGCCGGACTGTCGAAAGGCGCGTCGCTGCTGGTGTCGGAGGCGTCCGCGTCGACTGCGGCGTCGGGGGCTCCTCCACTCGCGTCTCGACCCGCTTGCCCAGCGGCCCCTGCGCGCCCCGACGTCCCGCCGACGCCGCCGGTTCCGGTCGTGCCGCCAGTCCCAGTCGCGCCGCCGGTTCCCGCTCCGCCTCCGGTACCCACGGCGCCGCCAGTGCCCGGAGCTCCTGCCCCGCCGCCACCCGCACCGTCAGGCGCACTTCGACCCGCAGCTCCAGCGGAGCCTCCGGTCAGTTCTCCGAGTGACGAAGTCACCGAACACGCGGAGACGACGAGGAGGGCGAAGCAAATCGCGGTCGAACGAGTCAAGGGTACGCAGGGTAGCGCGATTCGCGCCTGCGTCTCGCCAAACTTTCCGCAGGGTTCCGCACAGAGCGCATCGCCGACGAGTCTTTGGCGCGGCTAGCGACCGAGAGCAACGACCTCGACCAGATCGACACTACCGCTCTACCTCACGTACAGAATGCGTCGGCGCCGCAGACGGAGCATTTCGCATGTTTCGCCCAACTCACCACTCCGAATCCACAACCGGAACAGTTGCCGAACTGGCACAGCGGGACATCTGCGTCGAAACCGCGCTCGTATCGAACCGAGTCGTGAAGACCGACGACCTCCAAGCCCCAAGTCCCGTCGTCCCGATCGAGCGAAACGTTGGCGAGAACGAAATGGCCACGTTCGGCTTCCGTGTCCGAGGTCCGAGAACGCCCTCGAACCACCTCATGCACGACCTCGGCAAACTCCTTGTCGGTGATGCTCGTCAGCCACGCGGTGGCGCTGGGTCGTCGGTCATCGGTCATGTTTCGTTCCTATCCTTTTCAGAGGCCGAACGGGTTGAGTGCTCAGGGTCGTGATGCGCTGGCGGCTGCTGAGGAGTTGCTCTGCAGGACTGGGACTCGAGCCTTCGGTGGAGACGTTGAGCATACGAAGCGCCCGAGGCTCACGCTGCAGCAAACAATCAGCCGAGCTTGCGCAACCTCCGAAGCAGCTGCCCCCACGCTGCGGGAGCCAGCATGGCGCGGCGCACCTTGCGCGAGTCGAAATAGGCGACGCGCTCGACGGCGCGCTGATCTTTGAAGACGAAACGATCGACGTTCCCCCAGCGGACTTCTCGGCCGCCGATCGTTCCGTGAAACGTCATCTCCACGAACAACACATCGGCGGACGAGCTCCACCGGTGGACCGTGGCGGTCAGATCCGGGATCACCTCGAAAGTGCGACGGAAAGCCTCGAGGCCCGCCGTTCGGCCCCGGGTGGATTTGAGACCCGGAGCCACCAGGCGAACGTCAGCGCTCAGGAGATCCATGAATCGGTCGAGGGAGGACCTGCCGTCCGCCCACAGTGCGGCGAACGCGGCGACCCAATCGGCGTAGTTGCCCTGCTCTCCGGTTCGGGTGTTGATGACGACAGTGCTCATGGGCTTCTCCTTTTGGGCTTGCTCGGGCGCGGGCCGCCGGCCATGTGTCGTCGCCCCGTAGCCGTCGCACAGCTGCGAATCCGTTCGTGCATTGCGCGCCGCGCTCGAGAAATCGCGGCCTTCTCGTCGAACAGCTGGAGCCGGAGATTCAACGCGAGCTCGACGCCGTGCAGCTCGAAGGCGACCTGGCTCGAATCCACGTCCGCGCGTAGGTGCCGGTGCTCCTTCGCTTCTTCGATGACTGCGGAAAGCCCCTTCACCCAGTGGCGCAGGATCTTCCGCGTCTCGTCTCGAATCGGCCCGGGGCGCGCGTCGAACTCGGCGGCGACCGATGCGAAGAAGCAACCCCCGGCGACTTCGGAGATCTGGTCAATCCATCCGTCGAGCAAGCGTTCGAGCCGGACGATGCCCGGCGGCAGATCGACAGTCGGCGCGACCACGTCCTCGATGAATCGCTCGCGCCCGGCGGCGAGCGTCGCCAGCTGCAACGTTTCCTTCGAAGCGTAGTGTCCCAGAATGGTGGCCTTGGAAAGGCCCATCGCCTTGGCGACACGACCGATGGTCAGCGCCTCGAGCCCCTCCCGCGTCGCGACGTCGACCGCGCGACGCATGATGCGCCGGCGGGTCTCCTGGCCGCGGAGAATGTGAGCGGGAACGTCGGTCATCGGGCCTATACATACCTACCGATCGGTCGGTAGTCTGTCAAGCCCACACCTACTAGGGGGGCCCAGTTCGCGTGCATTCTTGAACGGCGGGGTCGAACGAGACCTCGATGCCCGCTTTACTCGGCGACGTGAGCCAGCGCGCCGGTGAGGTCGTCCGGCTCAGCGTCAGAAAGCGCTTCGAGCGCGACGCGGACCTTGCGCTCGGCGACGCTGTGGGCCGCGATCCGCAGGCGCCTGCGATTCGCGCGGCCTCCTTGACGCAGGCAGTAGGCAGCACCGACGCGAGCAGTTGGATCACATTTGGCATCTTCGAGGACATTCCAAAGATGCTCGTCGCTCGTGGCTGACAGCCGGTAGGAGGCTTCGAGTTGATCTCGCTCGCCGAGAGTGTCCGTCCACTCCTGCACCGAGCGCCCTTGGCGCGCGAGCGAGTCGACGAGCCGCCGCCTCTGGTTGTCTTCACCTCTACTGCTCCAGGCGCTCTCGACTGTCTCATAGGCGAGCTCCAACGTCGGGCGATTGGCGCTGCCAAGCGACAGGACGGTGATGAATGAGGGACGCTTCCCGGTACGCCGAAGCCGAATGCCTCTGTCGGTGCGCTCCACCGCGACGACGTCACGAAATGAGTAGAAGCGCCGCCAGAAGAGCCAATCGTACCTGAGACCATCCGTTCCAACGAGCATGCGTGCTGGCCAGACCAGAAGGCCGAGCAAGACGAAGATGGCGAGCGAGGCGAGCGCGTGGGGCATCGACCCCGCGCTCGCCGCGACGGTGGCCAGCCACATGACGTAGGCGAGTGGAACGACGAGCAGAGCCCCCAGAGCGCTTCGTTGCAGCGGCGACGCAAGGTGGAAGAGAGTTCTGACTCGCGTCGCATCGAGTCCGAGAGCGCGGAGCAGTCTCAAGCGCCGCTTGGTTCGCACGATCACGTCGACGATGGTGCGCGCACGCGCATCCACGAGTCGCACTCCCAGCTTTCCGGCGTAGCGCGTGTACTGCCACTCGGCAATTTCCGATCGTGGCCAAATACCAACGTCGTCCACGGCGAGTTCGTCGAGCGACGCCCGAAGTCGAGCTTTTTTCGCCTTGACTCCGCTGTGTCTGCTGGCGTGGAGGAAGAGCACGCCGCCAAGAAGCGAGTAGGGATAAATCGCCACGAACGCCCGGCCGACTGCCTGCGTGAACGCCCAGACTGCCATCGCAACAGGAGCGACTAACAGCGCGATCCCAACGAACCGATAGAACGGGTTGGGCCGGACGACCAACGCCTCGATTTCGAGAGAGCTCGCTTTGGGTGAGTCAGTCAACGTTGTCGCCGTTCAATCGCAATTGCCAACCACATGAATACCAGCCCCCCCAAAACCCCATGCTCCATTGAGGTTAGACCTCGCCCACGCCTTTCGCGCGTCGCGCCGCTCGGTGCGTCCGTCCAGCTCACGATTCGCGAACTTTCTCGGGGCGCGCACGTGGGCATTCGGGGGCCCGCGACGGCAACGTGAGCACGACGAGAGGTGTATCACCTTCGGTTGGTTGGGACCTGCATCAGCGGAGTCGTTAGAATGGGCGCCTCATGAAACGGCACGCCCTACCGGGTACTTTGGCGCTGCTCGGCATGGTCGCGTGCGCGGGGAACGGCTCCGACGCCGCGCAAGGTGACGGCGGCGCGGGCACCGCCAGCAATGGAGGCTCTGGCGGGGGCAGCGCGAGCAGTGGCTCGGGCGGCAGTAGCCAGGGGGGTAACGGCGCCGATGGTGGCGCGAGTGGACAAGGCGGGAGCGCAGGCACCGGCGACGGGCCTCCCGAGCCCCTCGTGTTCTCGGTGATGGGCGACGTGCCCTATTCCCTGCAGGACATCGTTCTGCTCCCCGAACAGATCAGCCAGCACAACGCCCAGAGCTCGGCTCGGTTCATGGTGCATCTCGGCGACATCAAAGGCGGCTCCGCGGGCTGCTTCGATGCCGTCTATTCGAACGTTTCGTCGATCCTTCTCGAGCTCGTCGCCCCGTGTTTCGTCATCGTCGGCGACAACGACTGGAACGATTGCGACAGCGGGGGCGTGGGCCCGAGCCCAGCCGAAGCCTGGGATCTTTGGAACAGCTACTTCCTTCGGTTCGAGACCAATTGGCCCACCGCTCCGCGTGCCGCACACCAGACGGAACGTCCGGAAAACTTCGCCTGGGTCGAAGAGCAAGTATTGCTCGTCGGCATCACGCTACCCGGTGGACGCGTTCACGACGCGGAGGAGTGGAGCGATTTCTTGAAAGACGACGTCGACTGGGTGGAGGCGCAACTCGCACTCCACGCGGACGACGTGTACGCGATGGTGCTCTTCGCCCATGCCAGCCCCACCTCGAATCACGACCCGTTCATGATCCCGTTCCGAGCCGCCGCCGCCGCGTTCGGAAAGCCCGTGCTCTTCATGCACGGAGACGGCCATGTCTGGGTCGACGACCGCCCATGGCCAGAGGCCTACATCCGTCGAATCCAGGTCGACCAGGGCGGTAGCGCCGATCCACTCGAGGTCACCGTCACGCCGATGCAGAGCGATCCCTTCACCCTCGACCGCGACGCACTGCAGTAGGGCGTTACGACTCGCCGGAGAGGCGACGGGGGGGTCCTGCGGCCGTTCCGTTGCGGCGCGGATCGGCCACGCCTTGGAAGCCTGGCCTGGTCTGGCACCGGAGGGCAGCCTGGATGCAGCCGAGCGCCGGGGAGTACGCTTCGCAGGGGTCGATGGTGTACCCGTGGCGTTCGAGGCGCTGCACGACGTCGGCGGGGAAGCGCGAAACCTCGAGGCTCACGGTTCCTCCGATCGAGCAATGCAGACGGGGGCGTTGCACGGCGTCGGCGATGGAGGCCGAATCGTCCACCACATGCATCAAGAACTGCGACATCGAGGTGTAGATCCGCTCGCTGCCCGGGCTGCCGAATGCGATCCAAGGCCTGCCGTCGTGAAACACGATCGCGGACGCCGCCGATGACCACGGCACGGCGTTCGGCCGCAGGTAGTACGGGTGGCCGGGATCTTCCACGTCCAGCGCCATCATGTAGTTGTTGTAGAGGAAACCGAGACCCTCGGCGGCGGCCTTCGATCCGTAGGCGCGCTCGATCGACTGCGTGATGGACGCCACGTTGCCCTCTTCGTCCATCACCGAGAAGTGCGTGGTTTCGCCGCTCTCATCGAGGTGGGCACCGGCGAGGTCGCGGGGCAGCGAGGGGTCGATGCCCTCGGCGATCGAGGAAGCCAGGCCGACCGCGAAAGAACGGCTCAGCATGCGCTTGTCTCGGATCTGCGGGTAGGTATTCGGGTCGAAGGGCCGCTCGGCTCGCTGCACGAGAGCCTTGCGAAACGTCTCGGCAATGAAGTGAACCGCTTCGCCCGAAAGCGAAGGCAGGACCCGCGACTCGAGGTGATTCAGCATCAACAGCAACAAGAGCAATGTCCGTCCGGACCCGGGCGGCGGCATTGCCGCGACGGTCACCGAGCGGAACTGGCGCTCGAGGGGCTCGCGCACGACGGGCCAAGGGATCAGTGCCAGATCGTCGCGACGCAAGAACCCATCGTTGTCTCGCATGTCGGCGTCGATCTGCGCCGCGATCTCGCCTTGATAGAAGTCTCTCGCTCCCGCTTTCGCGAGCTGCTCGAGAAGCCGCGATAGGTCGCCCTGCCGAAACTGATCGCCTTCTGCGTACGGACGTTCTCCATCCTTCAGAAAGTAGCGAGCACCGGATCGCGACGGGACGGACAGGAAGCTCGTCAGCTCGCGCGCCTGCAACGACGCCTGGAATCCGGGGATGCGATACCCCTCCCGTGCGACCTCGACCGCCGGTTCGAGGATGGTTTTCCACGGCAGGCGCCCATGACGCTCATGCAGCCAAGCCAGCGCGGCGACCGTCGACGGTACCGTCGCCGCACCATAGCCAGTCTCGCGTCCGGCCCCGTCCAAGCGAGACAGGTGGGCGAGAGAGGGGACGCGGCTCGAGCCGTCCATCGCTATCGTCTTTCCGTCGAAGTGCAGAAGGCCCAGAGTCTGGCCTCCCACGCCACTCATCTGCGGCTCGCACACGCCGAGCGCGAAGCCGACGGCGCAGGCGGCGTCGGCGGCGTTACCGCCCTCCTGAAGCATCCGTACACCCGCGAACGTGGCCTCGGGGAAGGCGGACGCCACCATGCCTCCGGCAGCGACGCCAAACCGGCCGTCCTCGCTCGTCTCGAAGCTCCCCTCGACCTGTTCGAGCTTCACTCGGAGGGGACCGTTCCGCTGCGATGGATCATGAGCGCGAGTAGGGCGGCGCGGTCGACGAGGGAATGCCGAAGGATGTATTCCTCCGCGCCGTCTCGGGCCTCACCCAGCGGTCCCAGACCGTCCAGGGTGGGGATCGCATCCGGAACGAAGCACACCTCGGTGGAGTGCCAGCGTTCGACGGGCGAGACCGCGACGTGGATCGACTTCGCGGCTTCGTCCAGCTCGTGAAAGAGCTCAGTGTTCCGCTCCGACTTGGCCATCGGCGGAC
This sequence comes from Polyangiaceae bacterium, assembly GCA_029261965.1. Classification (GTDB taxonomy): domain Bacteria; phylum Myxococcota_A; class Polyangia; order Polyangiales; family Polyangiaceae; genus JAJDAH01. The sequence goes on along the minus strand of JAJDAH010000055.1, from coordinate 11,881 downwards.
GTAGGATGGACCCGGAAACCTCGAACGAGAGACCGTCTGTGCCCGCCGCCTTCGCCAGCTTCCGCAGATCGGCCTCGAGACGCTCGCGCCTTTGGGGATCTCTAAACCTCACGATGACGTCGGCGTCGGCACGAGCGGGGAGACCGTGGGTGGTGCCGGTCATGTGAAGCTGGGGCACGATGATGCGCACGGAGCCTTCCGCAGAGGCCTCGAGCTTCTCGAGGGACACGAGCAGCCGCCCGATGGCTGCCGCAGCATCCATCGGAGCCAGAGGGAGCTCCGAGCGGCCGTAGGCGATCCGGATGCGAAATCGCGCGAGCCCTGCGCGAGCAACCGCGACTTCCCCGCTGATGTCCCCGGGAGTGACTCCCAATACGCGGCGCGACCGCCCGCCAACCGCGGCGAACAATGGTTCGAGACCCGCTTGATCCTCGAAGGGGCGTGCGGGCAGAAGTACGCCGCAGCGCACGTGCTGGAGCTGGCGACAGAATCGAAGCGCCCTCAACGCGGCGAACAGCACCGCCACGCAGCCCCTGCTCTTGGCGACGCCCGAGCCGTAGAGGCGGTTGCCTCCTTCGCGATAGGGATCGTAGCTCGGACCGGTCGATCCGATCAGGTTGGCCACGAGCAGCACGTCGTTGTGGGATTCGGCGTGGTTCACCAGATAGAGCACGTTCGCGACGTCGACCGGAGGGTCCTGAGCCGGGTGGAAGCCGAGCTTCGAGAGCTGGCTACTCGCGACGTCGACGTTCTGCTCCGTCGTGTTGCGATCCACCAGGCCGCGCAGGTCGTCCTCGATCGTCGTCGACTGGCTCTTCAAGTAGCCGTGGACTCGCGAGGACAACGTCGGTGCTCGCGACCCACGATGCGCCGACTCGGCATCGCCGGCGTGATCGGCCCCAAAGTAGCGCACCGCGGCCAGGTCGACGATGCGATTGATGAGGGCGTCGTAGCTGTATCCTGCGGCTTTCGCCGCTAGGACGTAGGCTCCGCCGCGACCGAGATCGGCCATCGAATTGATCTCGAGAATGTAGGGTTTGCCGTCTGACGACATTCGAAGATCGAGGCGGGAGAAGTCGGAAAGTCCGAGAGTCCGGAACGCCTTCGCCGCCAGCTTGTGGATTTCCTCGGCCTTCTCTTCGGGTAGCCGCGCTGGACAGATCTTCTTCTTGGGGTTGCGACCTTCGTCGTTGCGAATCGCTTTCGGGTCGCCCTCGAGATCGAGCTCGACGATCGGCAATACTTCGACTTCGGTGTTTCCCAGCACTCCGACGGTGAACTCTCGCCCCTCGATCAGCTCCTCCACCAGGACGTGTTGTTTGTGCTCGCGGAGCACCGCTGCGACCGCCTCGCGCAGTTGTTCCTCGTTCTGCGCCACGGAGATGCCGATCGACATGCCCTCCATCTTCGGCTTGATGACGGCGGGAAAGGCCAAATCGGGGAATTCATCGTCTCTGCTCGCGAAGTTCCAATAGCGCGGCGTCGGAAGTCCCTCGGCGAGGAACAGAACCTTGGCGACCACCTTGTCCAACGCCAGGGCATGGGCCTGCGGATTCGAGCCGATGTAGGGAACGCCGAGCATCTCCAGCATGGCCGGCACGTGGGTGTACCGGCTGACGCCCTGGATCCCGTAGGCCATGTTGAACACCATGCCCGGCTTCTCTCCGGCAACGACGCGAGGCATGAAGTCCCTCAGCTGCTCGATGACGTGCATGTTTCCGTCGACGAGCGCGACGTTGTGGCCGCCGTTTTCGAGCGCGTCGACGACGGCGGTGATGGTCGCAGGGTCGTAGGTCTCGCGATTCTGCATCCCGAGCACGTTGAGCACGCCGGAACGGTCGCGGTTATGGACTACGGCAACTTTCATGATGGTCCTCCGTGGACCACCCCCCCACGCGGCGCAGCATGCCGTCGTCCGGGTGAACCAGTGACAGACCATAGCCCGCCCTGATCCCCTACGGTGCGAAAAGAAGCTCGATCGAGGAGGGAGCGAGTGAAGATGGCTTCTCGGCTGCTCATTACCGCCGTGTCATTGATGGTGGCAGCGGACGGATGGCGATGATCCCGCGTATGCTCGGCGGCGATGCAAGGGACCGACGCCATCACCTTCGGGCTCGCCGTGGCTGGATACGCCTCGATGGGACTCGATGTCGTTCTTCAACGTGCGGGTCGCGCGTATCGACTCGTCTCCGTGGGGGTCGTGCTGTTGGTGGTGTCACACGTCACCTGCGTTTGGGCGTTGCGCTACGGCTGGTCTGTCGCCAAAGCGACCGAGCGGCTCGGAGGGTTCGTCATTTTTCACGCGGCGTTGGCGATGTTGATTGCCGCCGCCATCGTCGACGAAAAGTGGCGGCGCTTCATCACACCTGCTGCTTTTCTCGTGGTCACGGCTGGTGCGGTCGGTGCGGTTTTCAAGTTCGAGTACGTCGAGCCCTTGAGGATTCCGGTGTTGCTCGTTCCGGTGCTCACTGCCGTTGGTACGGCGTGGGCGTTGCTGGCCAACCGCACGCCAAGAGTCGACGGCTGAGCAGGTTCGATACCGGACTGTTTCTCCGTCAGTATTGGGATCGCGACTACCGCTAGGCGTCATCCGTAGAGTCTCCGTAGAGTGCCGCGATTCGGCAGTCCTGCGGCTGTCTGGTACGGCAAGCGACGCTATGATATTCGGGACGCTTGACTACCGAAGTCCGAACCACAGCGGGCTCTCGAACCGCGCGAGAGCTCGAACAGTTCCATTCGCTCACGGATCGATTGGTAAGCGTCACCAAGAAAGCGGAGGACGCGCAACTTGCGGAAGACCTCGCCGATTTTCTTTCGAGCTATCGTGACGACCCGCAGAAGCTTCCGCGCGAGAGCCGCGAGCTTTTCGACGCGCAGCGCCTGCTTCGTCGCGTGCTGCTAGCGACGCGTGACTACTCGATCGTTTACGAGTGGTACATGGCGTTCAAGAACCCGCACGGAGTCGACCAAGAAGTCCAGATGAAGCTCTTCTGGCCGCACGTGACAGAAGCGGCGACGGCCCTGGCCTGGGTCAAGGACTACGATTGCGTTCTCGAGTGCGGAAGCGGCGCCTCGTCGCTCGGACTCGAGTTGGCGAAGCACAACCACCGTTGGATCGCCAGCGACATCGCCCATCATCCGAGTCTCGACCGCGCCGTCGAGGAGTTTTCTCCCGGGCCCAATTTCGAGTTCATCATTTCCGACGGGACCAACCTCCAGGAGATACCAGATGGGGAGGTGGATCTCGTGATCTCGCGGAGCTTCTTCGAGCACCTCCTCGTCGATGACGCGGAAAGTCACGTGCGGAGTGCGTTTCGGGTGCTGAGGCCCGGTGGACAACTGTTCGTGGCTTGTCCGTCTTCGATCGGACCGCCGTCGGACATCACTCAGCGGTTTCCGGAATACGACACGCCGCAAGGGCTCCACATCAAGGAATACAACCTCGGCGAGCTCTCCGAGGTGGTTCGCGCTGCGGGGTTCACCTCGATTCACAACCGATTTGTGAGATCTCGGTACACCTCGCTTCTGCCCTTGCGCATGCAACGGCTGAACTTCCTTCCCGAGCGCGCGAGCCGAGTCGTCGAGATAGGGGCGGAGAAGACTTGGCCCTTGGCGAGATTTCATCCACGTCGTCGACGCGCGTGGCGTCGATTCTGGGCGGTACTCGGAGCCGCCAGCGTCTCCCTCTTGGCCAAGAAGCCTGGCTGAGTCGTCCCACGCCGTTTGGCGTCGTTACTCCGCCAACACCTCGTTGACCGACGTGACCAGCACGTAGCGATGATTGTCGTGGTTGAGCGCCAGCCAACCGCGCGGGCTGTCGATGCGTGAATCGACTTCTTCCCTACCGCTGAACACGACCTGCTTGCCGGGCTCGAGTGCGTCGAAGTGTGACTGCACCTCCGGAGTTGTCGGAGTGAGATGCAAGACGATGAGCGAGCCCTGCGGTGGGCGGTCTTTCTGCCAGTAGAATCGGATGTTGCCTTCGTCGATGTCGCTGAGCTCGACGATGTCTGGATTGCTGTAGTCGCCCGTCGTCAGGACGACATGCAGCGTCATGAACGGTGCGTACTCGCTGTAGGCTCTTTTGAGGGCGCGTACCTCGCCTTGGTGCTCGACCGGATCACCCCACACGGCCTCGAACCTCACGCCATCGTATTCGATGATGCCTGCGTCGGCTTCGATGCTCATGCTCTCGACGATGCCGCTCGCCGAAGGCGGCCGCTGCCACATGTAGTAGCCGCCCGCGAGAAGAACGACTGCTCCCAAGAGCACGTACTTCCGGTCGACTTCGAGATCCAAGGTTGCAGCCTAGCGACTTCTGGGACTCGTGTGAGAAAGCCAACGTCGGCGAAGAAAAAATCCAAGGTTCTCGAGGCCGACCCGCCAGCGCCATCGGCGAGCGGGCACGCAACGTGCGAAGCAGATGAATACGCCCCTAGAGGTGCTTGCGCCCAACCCGCCAACCGCGGCAGTCTCCTCCACGTTCGTGAACGAGGCCGGACCAACAGCCGCAGTCGTTTCCGCGACGATGCGTGCCACGCGCATCGACGAGCACGCGTCGCCCGACGAGCGCATCGAGGCGACGGTCGCGGCGGCAAGCTCCCCGTCGATCGTCGACCGGCTGCAGCCCCTTCCGGTCGCGCGATCTGCGGAAAGTGGAAGTGACCTCGTCGTCGTCGACCGACTCGGCGAGGGCGGAATGGGGATCGTCGAGCTCGCTCGCCAGGAAACGCTCGGTCGAGAGGTCGCCATCAAGCGTCTGCACGGCGAGGAGCAAGACCCGTCGATACTGCACATGCTTCTCGACGAGGCGCGCACCCACGGCAGCCTCGAGCATCCGAACATCGCACCCATCCATGCGCTCGGGGTCGACGACGAGCTGGGTCCCATCGTGGTGATGAAGCGAGTGGTCGGCTCGACCTGGCGCGAAGAGCTCGCTCGCGACCGCGAAAAGCTGCCGGGCGATGCCGCGGTGCTCGAGCGGCACCTCGGGATCCTGATGCAGGTTTGCAACGCGCTTCACTTCGCGCACAGTCGCGGCATCGTTCATCGCGACGTGAAGACCGAGAACGTGATGGTGGGCGACTTCGGCGAGGTCTATCTGATGGACTGGGGCATCGCTCTCGACAAGAACGCGAAGCACGGTCGCGCGTCAGGGGCAGCGGGCACTCCCACCTACATGGCTCCGGAGATGGTGGTGGGCGACGTCGAGCGCATCGATGCACGGTCCGACGTTTATCTGCTCGGAGCCACGCTGCACGAAGTGCTCGTCGGGAAACCTCGCCACTATCGAGAAAACGTGCATGCGGTTCTGTTCCACGCCGTCGAGAGTCTCCCGGAGACCTACGACTCGTCGGTCCCTCCCGACCTGGGAGCCATCTGTAATCGCGCTTGTCACGCCGACCCCGACCTCAGATTTCAGACCCCAGAAGAAATGCGCCGTGCCATTCTGGACCACCTCGACCTCCGCGATGCGCGGCGCCTCGTGGACGCAGCGAGCGAGCTCATCGACGAGCCCGGTGAGCCCGCGCCGTACGAAGCGTCGATGCAGCGCCTGCGGGAGGCGAGCTTCGCGCTCACCCAGGCTCTCGAGGCACGCCCAGGGCTGCGCAGCGCGATGCGTGAACAGGTCCGTTGCACGACCGCCATGCTTCGTACGGAGCTGGACCACGACAACGTACGGGCCGCCGAAGCGCTAGCACGCACGCTCGGTGACGATCTGCCGGCGGAGCTGGGTGAAGCGCTCGAGGCGAAAAAACGGGCCCGAACCCAGAAGGACGAGAGGCTTCGGGCCTTCGAGCGCGACATCGATCCCGAGATCGCTCGTCGTGACCGACTGCGCGTCGCGGTCATCGCGCTCGTGTGCATGACGGCGCTCAACGTCGTCGCGCTCGTCACGAACCCAACGCCCGGCCTCGACATCAGCCCTTTCCGCGTCTGGTTGTTTGGCGCAGGTCCCGCGCCGCTGGCGTTGTTCGTCGTGTTCCTGTTCCGAAAGCGGCTGCGGGCCACCCGCGTCGACCGGGACTTCGTCCGACTCGCGGTCGGATGGGCGCTTCTGCTGATGATCGGTCGCTCGTGGGGTTATCTGCTCGACCAGTCACTCCTCACGACGTTGACGCGGGAGATGCTGGTCTTCGCCGGCATGCTGTTCGCCATGCCGAGCCCGATCCAGTCACGCTTGTCGCTCGCCGCGGCTTTCGTCGCCGGCACCTTCGCGTGTGCCATCGAGCCTCAGCTGACGAGATATGTGCATCTTGGGCTCTTTTACGCGACGATGGTCGTCATCGTCATCGAGCTCCGATGGGGCAAGACGTCCGCAGCTACGGCGTAGTGTTCCAGAACTGGATCGTGGGATGCGCGACCGACTGCCAGAAGTGCTCCACACCTCCACTCGAAACCTTCGGCAGTGGGCCGCCCGTCGACTGGTGTGACATCGAACCAGCAGACGTGTAGAACGATCGTAGCGTTTCGCCGCGCCGCGGCCATCCGTGTTGTTGCGATCACTTCGGAATAGCGGGCTCGATCGCGCATCCGAGCAGAACGTTGACACCCGCGACCCCGGGCTGAGTCACCGCGGTGCACGTATCGTCGCAAGCGATGATTCGTGTCGGATTGATGGGGTCGTCGTAGTACCAAGCGTTGCTGAAGTTGGGACAGTCGGCCTGGCTCGCCACATTACCGAGCGGTGAGCTCGTGCCGTTCGCGAGCAGCTCGACGTTGACCTGGGTCGGATCGAAAATTTCACCGGGAGGCGGAGCAGGTATCCCCCACTCGCATGCGAGCGGAGTCGTCATGGTGACGGTCGTCGTCTGGGTCGTGGTGATCGTGTCTCGAATCAAGGCGAGCGCCGCGGAAAGCGCGCCCGCACCCGTCGTGACATCACACGCCTGCGCGTTCGGCGCGCTCGCATCGCAGTCGCCGTTTCCACGGGTCGCGATGTCGTTCAAGAGCCCGAAATTGGCGCCCTGCATACCAATGGCGTAGGTGCGCACTTGCGAGTTCGTCCAAGCGTCCCCCGCGATCTGCGCGATGTTGTTGAGGTCTGTGTCACAACCGCTCGGATCGCCGTCGGTGAGGAACACGACGACGCAGTCCTCGTCCGCCGGGTCGCGGGTCGTCAGAGTCTTGAAGCCCTCACAGAACCCAGTCGCGCCGGCGAGAGCGGCTGAAATCGGAGTCCCCGTGCTCGGGAAGTGCAAGTTGGTTTCGTTGATGATCGCCGGGGCGTGACCTGGAAGGCGGCCGAGAGGCACCAGCGGCGTCCCGTAGGCTGAGATGTCGCAGGTCCTGAAGATGTCGGCAGTCGCGAAGAAGTTCAGCGCGACGTCGAGATTCGCCGAGGCCGGATCGTTGACAAAGCCGATGATCGCGTTGACCGCCTGCGTCCATTTGGCGCCTGCCATGCTGCCTGACTGGTCGACCATCAGGTAAAGAGCGATCGGTTTGACCTCGGTCACGTCCATGGTCGTCGTAGTTTCGATGGTTTCGGGGGCGAGCGAGGTTGCCGCACACGCCGCATCTCCGGTGAACCCACCTCCCACACCACCGCCGTCGAGGTTGACCCCGCCACCCACGCCGCCGCCCGTGCCGAGCATTGCTCCGCCGGTGCCGGGCGCGCCTCCCATTGGCGGCGCGCCGCCGACGCCATCACCGGTCCCGCCGCCGAATGCCGCGCCGCTTTCCTCAGGCGTCGAGCCGCACGCGAACGACGTCAACGACGCGAAGGACGCAATTGAAACAACTAGGGCGATCCGCGTCCGCGCTTCCATCATGGCGTCCCTTCGGAGCTCGAGGGTTGTTTGACTCGATTCAAAGGAAGTCTACACGGAAGCCGCGTCCGGCGCACCGCACAGGACACGAGCGACACGGCTGTGCCACCGATCGACGGAAGCCTCCCTCGACTTCTGCACGACGTCGAGAGGCCGAAGCGGCGCGCAGTCGGCGCCGTGTAGAAAAGGCGTCGCGCCATCCCTCAATAAACCGGCCGCCCCCGAGGCAGCGGCGGCACCAACACGAGCGGGACATCCCCGGCGCCAACCAAAATCTTCCGCCGCCCCACGACCTCGCGCGACCCCACGGGGTACATCCTGATCTCTACCTCCCCCGGCGGCACGTCGATAAACGTCGCGATGACGCCTTCCGTCAACATCGGATCGAGGGTCAAGAACTCGCCGAGATAGACCGGTTCGCGCGGGCCGTCGACGGTGTCGAGTTCGAAGGTCGCGTTCACTGATCCGACGAACACGGAACACGGAATTCTTTCCACGATCACGGCCGCGGTGTCGGTCGGAAAAATGATCGCCGGGAGGTCGAGGAGATTGGGGAAAGTGGCCGCGATGGGGACATCCCGCCGTACCGGCCAGGGCCAGTACCTCTTCGAGGTTCGAAACCAATCTTGCTCGCCGCCAATCTCGATGTAGCCGAGAAAACCCGGGAGCGGCGTCAACGGAGCTCCCGACGGCACGAGGATGTCCAGAGTCGCCGTTCCGTTTTGATCGAGCACTCCCGTCGCGAGCGGGCTGTCGCAAGGAACGTCGGTCTCGTCGCAAGCACGGACGCTCAAACCTTCCCACGGCGCATCGCCCGCCAATGGGTCGTTGAACAAGAGCTCCATCTTCGCTCGCTGGCCCATGGCCACCGGGCGCAAGTCGTAGTCGTCGACGCAATACCAGGGGTCCCCATCCGAAGTGCACTCGTGTTTGCATTCGAGGCCTACGCACACCTGCGCCAGGAAGAGGGCGCCCGCACCTGGAAGCAGCAGGCAATCCGCCGCGTCCGGCTGGTTCGAAAGACCGCACTCCGCCGTCTCGCGGCACTCGTCAGCGTGGAAACATTCGTCCGCTTCCACGCCACACTTGCTCTGCACGCACTCCGTGCAGCTCGCACCGAGCCCATCGAACAAGCCGTCGTAGGGTCGCGGCGGCTCACCGCTATCGACCTCCTCGCCGACCTCGAAATCACCTGTCAACGCCTGACACCCGAGGCAGCCGAAAGCGCACCCCCAAGTGAGGACGAGTCGTCGGGCCATGCGCGCGGAGAGCGTCACCGAAACAGAGTCTACCAGTCGATCCCGTCGAGAACGTCGAGCGGGATGCCGCAGCGGCTCCGGAGAGCGGCGAGCGGTCTTAGGGCTCCAGCCCCTCGTCCTCCAAGCGGCAACGGACGCGTCTAAGGAGCCCGAGACCGCAGCCACAGACGACTCGGCCAATCTCTCGGTAGCTCGCCTGTGCCGAGGCCATCCACCTGACTGCCGGCGACGAGTACCTCCCCGGCGGCACCGGGCTCGAGCAACGCCACTGGGAGAGTCCAAGCATGCTCCAGTAGCTCCCGTTCCAATGCCGCGTAGATCGGCTCGCGATCGACTCGCTTCTGCGTCGTATGAAGTCGGGCCAGGAGACCCTCGACCGACTGGGGCACGATATCGTGTTTGCGAGCTGGTTGAAGCGCCTGCGTGACGAAGTTGAACGGCTCGGGTCCTACCTTGTCCGTGTGCGTGAAGATCAACAGGACATCCACCTTGCGATCCCGGTAGACCGCCGATGCGCCGCCTAGGTCCACTTGCTCCACGCGCATACGGATCCCGACCTCGGCGAGCTGCTTGGCCATGACTCGCGCGAGCTCGACCCGGTCGCCAGGCGTGGCGAGCACGATCGGTTCGAGACCCTTCCCTTTGGGGTGGCCAGCTTCGGTCAGAAGGCGGTGCGCCTTTTCCAGGTCCCGATTGAAACCAGCTTCGGAGACGTTGCGACCCAAGGTGCCGGACGGATAGAAGCGCGGCATCGGAACCAACGGTCGGCTGTGAATCGCCGCCAGCGCGTCGCGATCCATCGCGAAGGCCACCGCGCGGCGCACGTTTCGTTTTCCGAGAGGGCCGTCTTTCCTGAGCACGACGAGCAGGAGCTGGAGATACTTGTTGCGAAACGAAAGGGGTCGCATTCGAGCGTTTGGATGATCACCGACTAACTTCGGGCGGCCCTCGGTTTCGTCGACGACTCCCTCGAAGGCACTCGGGTCCAAGAGGACGACGTCGAGCTCCTGGTTGTCGACCAACGCGACGCCGTCCTGCCCTTCCCCAAGGGGCTGCAACGAAACCCCGTCGAGAACGGGGCGCTTTTGGGGATCGCGATACGCGTCGTTTCGAACGAGTGTGATGCGGTCGCCGCTCTTTGGCTTGGTCATCCGGAAGGGGCCAGTGCCAACGAGCTGGCTCATTGCGCGCAGGTCCTCGTCACAATCCGCGAGCTGGTGCGGCAGGAGTTGAACGGGCCAGAGATACGCGAGCGCTAGTGACGTGGGATGGGTGAGCCTGACCGTGACGGTGCGTGCACCGACGACTTGGACCGCTGCCAGCGAGTCGCTTTTCTCTGAACGATAGGGCTCCAGACCGTCGACCGGGAGTTGAAACCCGACCGACCGCGCAGCGAGTCTGATGGAATACGCGAGGTCCTTCGCCGTGGCGCGCCGATCGGACTGACTGTCGAGGCACGGGTGGGGGTGGAACACGACGTCGTCGCGCAAGACCAGAGTGAGTGTGCGGTCGACCGCTTCCGCGCTCTCCAAGAGATGAAGCGAGGGCTCGCCCGCGTCGTCGTTCACGACGAGCGCCTCGACGACGAGGTCGGACGCGGTCCGTGACAACGTGCCTACGAAGTCGAGCGGATTCAGGTGACCGAGTGGAGCGTGCCTTCCGACCCGCAAGACGCCGCCACGCCTCGGCGCCGGGGCGAGCGCGCCTTGTGCTCCGCTGGGTTCGGGCGTGATCGCGAAAGGGTTGCGCTCTGCCACGGTCGCCGCCGACCAAACTGCTACCGCGACGAGCGCGGCAGCCACCGCCACGGCGATCGCGATGGGAAACTTTCGCGGCTCGGATTTCTCGGTGTCCGGTTCGAGCCACTCGGGAGCCGGCGTCAGCGAGTTGAGCACCATCGGCTCTTCGATGTTCTTCATCGTTCGCGGGCCGAGATTCTCCACGCGGGCATCGACTTTGCGTCGTACTTGGCGAAACACGGCATCGCTCACGCAGATGCCCCCCGGTGGCGCTTGAGGCTCGAGCCGAGCAGCGAGGTTCACCGTCTCGCCGAATAGATCGCCATCGCGTTCGACGACGTCACCGAAGTGCACCCCCATCCGCACGATGATCTTCTCGGTTTCTTCCTCGAAGCGTTCGTTCCGCTCCGCGAGAGCGCGCTGGACTGCCAAGGCGCACCGCACGGCATCGATGGCACTACCGAACTCGATCATGAAAGCGTCGCCGACGGTCTTGATGACACGCCCGCCGTGCTGGTCCACCCGCTCGCGAAAGATGGCATTGTGCTCGTCGAGCCGCCGCAACATCCCGTCCTCGTCGGACTCCATCTGTTTGGAGTAGCCGCGGATGTCCGAGAACAAGATGGCCGCGAGTTTTCGCCTACCGGACAATTCCCCCGAACTCGACGTCGCCACCGTTGCTCCCGGAGCACTGTACAACAGGTCGCACTGTCACGGGCTCACCGAGGGCCGAGCACGTGCGGACATCGAAGCTGGGCGCGTTCTCGATGCTTCCGTCGTGCGAGGCCAAGATCGACGACGAGTGGACGGAGGGGTGGCAAGCGGTGACCGTGAGGGTCACGACGCACCGCCAGCCCACCAGCTGCGGCGCGGACGAAGAGATCTCCTCCCTCAACGTCGAAAAAAAAAAAGCGATCGATCCGATGACTTGGCACACTAACCGTGGGGGACATGAACCGAGCTCGAGATTCCCTAGCGCCGCCCGTGACGAGCAGTCGTGCGATTCGTGGCGGCCAGGCTGGCCGGGCGATCGGGCGCGTCGTCACCCTCGGAGCCTTGCTCGCGACCGCCGCTTGCTCCGGGGTCGAGCCCGGCAGCGGGCGAATCGGCC
>JAJDAH010000054.1 GCA_029261965.1 Polyangiaceae bacterium | reverse complement strand
GATCGATGCGTTCAAGATGGCGACCACCGTCAAACCCGGCGATGTTCAGGAGCATCAGATCCTCGCCGAGCTCTACGAGTCGACCGAGCGGTTCGACGAGGCCATCGGCGAGCAACGCACGATTCTTCAACAGGACGCGCTGCGGATCGATCCGTACCGCGCGCTCTATCGGCTGTACCTACACAAGAAGGCGTACGACGAAGCATGGTGTGTCGCTGCAGCGATCTGCTTCATGAAGAAAGCCGACGAAGAAACGCAGCAGTTCTTCAACGACTACAAACCCCAGGGCATGCTGGCGGTGAAGGGTAAGGTCAGCAACGACCTGTGGCTCAAGCACCTCTTCCACGCCGATCTCGACATGTACGTGTCGAAGATCTTCGAGATGATCGCGCCGGCGGCTCTGCAGGCGAAGATCGACATCCTGAAGTCACAGAACAAACTTCCGGTGCTCGACAAGCGTTTCAAGCAGGACCCTGCGTCGTCGACGGTTACCTTCGCCAAGACGTTCGGGTGGGCGGCGCAGGTTCTCGGGATCACTGCGCCCGAACTCTACGTTCGCAACGATTTGCAGGGCGCGATCACCCCTGCGCCGGCGATCCCGCCGGCGTCGGTGGCCGGACAAGCCGTGCTCACCGGGTTCCAGCCCGAGGAGCTCACGTTCATCTGCGGGCGCCATCTGGCGTCGTATCGAGGCGAGCTCTACATCCGCAATTTGTTCCCGACCCAGGTCGAGCTCACGATGATGCTGTTCGCGGGTGTGATGCTGGTCGACCGTAACGCGCCGGCGCCGGCGGACATGCAGGCTCAAATCCAGCAGACCGCCCAGCACCTTGCCAAGTACATGCAGCCCCAGCAGCTCGAAGGTCTGCGTGTCGTGGTCAAGAAGTTCATGGAGTCCGGAGCCAAAGTGAACATCAAGCGTTGGGCCCAAGGCGCCGATCTCACCGGGGCGCGTTCCGGCCTATTGGTCTGCGGGGACCTCGACATCGCTCGAAAGATCGTCGCTGCCGACTCCTCGTTGCCCGGCGACATGCCCGCGGCGGACAAGATGAAGGAGCTCTTGCTTTTCAGCGTCAGCGAGAACTACGCGCAGTTGCGCAAGGCTCTCGGCGTCGCCATCGGCGACTGATAGTCGCGGCTCAGCGGCCCGGAATGTTGAGCACGCCGCGGAAACCGGCGTGCAGCGACGCATGAGGCCGTCCGGAGCCGATGCTGCCATTCGATACATCGAGGTAGTGGCCAGCGTCTATTTCGAAGAACGGGCCGAACGCGATCACCTTGGTGGCGTACCAGTCGCCTCCGACGGCCAACCGAAACCACTCGAAGCCTCGGTAGGTGGTCTCGGTCGGGCCGAGGTCGAGAGTGGTCGAGCGCACGCCCATGCCAAAGCTCACCCAGGGGTCGAACTTCACGCCCTGGACCAAGTGGTAACGGAGAAAGCCGCCCCCGGCGATGCTCTGGGCGGAGCAGCCCGAGCAGTCTCCGGGCAACGTCAAGTACTGCACCCATCCGCCAAGCACGACGTGGCGACCGACGCCGACGCCGACCTCGGCGCCGAAGCCGGGACCGGCGTCGAGCGACTCTCGCGCTTGGAGCCCGCTTTCGAATCGTCCCCTCGGCGCGGACCACGCGATCGATGGCGCCAGGGTGAAGTGGCCGCCGAGCTCGTTCTCAGCGGGGGGGACGACGGGAATTTCTTCTTCTTCGTCGAAATCGGGGATCTCTCCGTCAAAACCGTCCACGAACCCACCCGTAGGCTCGGGGGGGTTTCGTGCCGGTGGCGGCGGCCCCGGTGGGGGAGGCGGCGTCTGGGCGGCGGCCGGGGCGCTGAACGCGAGTGCCGCCAAGCCGAGCAGGGTGGGTGAACGCACGCCGAGGCTTCTAACACGCCCGCCCGCCAGAGCCACGAATGCACGCAACTGGGTCGGCGCTCGGCCCGATAGGGGGTGGAATGGTGGACGGAACGCCTCGTGGCTACGACGACAGCACACTGACTCTCGAAGTCGGGCCGGTAGGTGACCGCCCATGGCTGCTCGAGGTTGGAGGACCGTCTGGCACGCAGCTCGTGACCCTGTCGAGCGGTGACAGTGTGGTTCTCGGTAGCAGCCGACAGGCGGATCTGACGGTCACGGACCGCGCCATGAGCGCGCGGCATGCCCGGGTCAGCGCGTCGAACGATGGTCTCGAAGTCGTCGATCTCGGATCGAAGAACGGTCTTTTTGTTGGCGCGGCGCGGGTGCGGCGCGCGGCGGTCGGCGGCGCAGCCACGGCCTTCGTGATCGGACGAACCAGCGTCGTCGCCCGGCCCGAGGACCGTGCAGACACTATCGAGGAACGCCTAGATTTGCCCGGGATGGTTGGCGAGAGCACGTCGATGTGCGCGCTCGCGCGCCAGATCCATCGATTGGCGCCTCTATCACGACCGGTGCTCATCCAGGGTGAAACGGGCACGGGCAAGGATCTCATCGCGCTCGCGCTCCACCAATTGAGCGGACGGAAGGGCCGCTACGTGCCCCTCAACGTCGGCGGTGTTCCGGAAGCGCTGGCTGACGCAGCGCTCTTTGGGCAGTGTCGGGGGGCGTTTACCGGTGCCGTCGTGAGTCGTCCGGGCTCGTTCGAAGAAGCCGATGCGGGGACGCTATTTCTCGACGAGATCGCCGACTTACCGGTGGGGGTGCAAGTGAAGTTGCTGCGGGTCGTCGAAGATGGCCTCGTGCGGCGCCTCGGTTCCTCCGATCCGATTCGCGTCGACACGCGCGTGGTTTCCGCCAGTTGGGCGTCGCTCGAAGAGCGCGTCGACGAGGAGAAGTTCCGACAGGACTTGTTGCATCGCATCAGCACGTTCGTGATTGCCGTGCCGCCGCTCCGCCGGCGAAAAAGCGACATCCCCGCACTGAGTGTCGAGCTACTGCGACGAATGGAGCCGGAAATCGGGCCCAAACGCCTCACCAGTCCTTCGCTCGCGTGTCTCGTTGCCCACCATTGGCCGGGAAACGTTCGTGAGCTCGGCAGCGTGCTTTATCGCGCCGCGGTCGTCGCGGAGGGAGTGACCATCGAGCCTCGCCACGTGGACCTGCCGGCGAGGAACCGTGTCGGATCGAAGCGGACGTCGGTTTCGCCGGCGCAAGCCCGAGAGCTCTTGGAGGACAACGGGGGCAACATCAGCGCCGCGGCTCGCGCCGCCCGCGTTCCGAGGACGACGTTCCGCGCGTGGCTCGAACGCACCGCGGGATGATCGCGGTTCCAGGAAGAACGCGCGGTTCCAGAAGCGAACGCGGGTTCTAGAATTGTCCGATGACCGCGACACCGCCGGTCGTCGGTGTCGCGACCGGCGCGACGCCGACGCGTCGGCGCGTCTTGGATTTCGCGGTCTCGGTTTTTTCTGCGTCGATGAAATAGTAGACGCCCACGCCGGCGAGACCCGCTGCTCCAACGACGAGGCCCACGATCGACACGGTCTGCTTCGTGTTGCCGGAGTCGCGCGTGTCGACGAACTTTTGGCAAGCGGCCTCGAACTCGTTGCGCTGGTCGACGTTGGCGAAGCGCGTGCTCCCGTTGCAAGGCGGGCCGGCAAGACCTTCGGTCATGCCTCGGGCGAGAATTTGCTGCTTGAAGTTGTTTGCCGAGTCGAAATCGCTGTTGGCGGCAATCCCGAGGCCAATGCCGACGCCCAGGCCGGCCGCGCCGACACCGGTCAACGCCCACGCCACGGGGGTACTCGTGTACCAAGAAAAGAAGTTCTCTCGGTCGCCGGCGGTCGAAACGTCGAAGCCCGCACTTTCGCCGCCGTCGCCGATGGGCGGGGGAACATCGCTCGTTCCCGCCGCTGGCGGTTGCTCGCTGATGGGCGCGGCGACGGGCGCCCCGCCTCCGCCGCTGAGGTTTGCGGTCGTCGACTGTCCGGCCACCGCCGTGATGGAGGCCGTCTCGACTGCTGCGCCGGACCGAGCCTCGATCTCGTGCGAACCCGGAGCCACGTACACCGGGCCGGGTAGGGGAGCCCGGCCTTTGGGGTCCCCGTCGACGAAGATCTCGGCGCCGCCTGCGGCGGTGATGCTTACCTCGCCGACTTTCGCTTTCGCCGATGCCAACCCCTTCGAAGCTTCGGATTTTTCCATCGGGCTGGCCGATGTGTTGTCGCGAAGGTACTCCGCGAAGTGATTGGCGGCGTCCGCTTCGTGTCCGGAGCGCAACTCGCTCTGCGCGAGATTGAGCAGCACGGCCGGGTGGTGCTTGAGCGCCCACGCCTGCAGGAATGCGGCTCGAGCCTTCTCGAACTGCTTCTGGTCGTAGAACTTCACGCCCTCCTGGAAACGCTCACGAGCCATGTCCGTCATGGGGTCGGCGTGCGCTAGCGATGGGAGGATCGGATTGGCGACGACGCCACTTCCGGCGAGTAGAAGTGAAACGATAAGAGGACGAAATCTCATGAAGCCTCGTTGTTGAGGATGCTCAAAACGGAGTTTCGCGGACTATAGATCCGCCAGCTGGTTTTCGGGGAGCCGGCGCGGGTTTCGGAGCCGGCGCAGGTTTCGGAGCTGGAGCTGCGGGCTTTGGCGCCGGCGGTGGGGTGGGTTTTGGCACGGGAGGAAGGACCGCAACCGGAGTCTTGGGCTTCGGCGCCGGTGGCTCGACCGCCGGCTTGGGCGGCGCGGGCGCCGGTTTTGCCACGGGCGCCGGTGGCGGAGGGGGCTCCGCTGTCGGCGTGTCCGGGTGGAGCGCTTCGGCAGGCTCGGTCTTCGGTGCCGGCTCGGGTTCGGGCTCGGGTTCGGGCGCCTTTTCCGGTTCCTTCTCGGGCTCCGCGGGTTTTTCAGCCGCTTCAGCCGTTTCAGCCGGAGTGGAGGTGGTTTTTGTCGGCTTCGCGAGAGTCGTTGGCGCTTCCTCGTCGTCGGAGGCAGCCGCTCGGATACCCCCGATGACGAGCAAACCGAGAGCGGCAGCAACGACCCCGATTACGACCTTGCGGTTGCGCGCCGAATCTGGGCTGGCAATAGCAACGACTGGCTCTGCCTCCACCGCTGGGGCGGGGGCGACCGCTGGCTTGGTCTTTCTGCCCTCGGACTTGGTTGCCTTGTTTTCGGGCTGCTTCGCTTTTGCGGCCGCGGCGCCCGAATCTTTGTCCGGCTTGGCGTCCTTTTTGTCCGCCTCGACGGCTTCGCTCGCCTTTTCGTCCTTCGCCTCGGCGGGGGTCTCGTCTTTGGTGCCGCCAACTTCGACGATTGCACTCTTCGAGACCGATTCCGGCGCGGAATCTTCCTCTTTTTTTGCCGCTTTGGTGTCTTCGGCCTTGGGCTTTTCGGCGGCGTCGACGGGCTTGTCGTCGACCTTCTTCGTCGCTTCGTGCAGCTTCTTGGCTTCTTCGGCGCTCATCGCGCCCAGGCCCATCATGGTGGCCTTGGCCATCGGCTTCGAGGCAGCCGGTCGAGGGGGCCCGGCTGCTTTGGCGACGGCAGGTTCAGGCTCCGCCGCCGGGGGCGGCTTCCCGTTGCCTGCGGCGGGCTGCTCCCCGGTCGTTTTGGACGGCTCAGCGGCCTGCGGCGACCCGGGCGGGCCGTCGTCGTCGTCGTCGCCGTCGTCGCCCCAATCCGTCGTAAAACGCGAAGAAATCTGATCGGCCTGGTCTGCCGTCAGGCCGCCTTCGCCTTTCCACTCTTTTGCCGACTTATCCGCGGTGTCCGCCATTTTTTCTGCTGCCCTGCGCGCCGGGAGGCTAGCACCGGCCCTCGGGGCCGCGCAACGACGGCGCAGTTGGCCGGGCGTTGCCGACCGCTGATAAAAGCGACAGATGACGCGCGCGGGCCTTCTTTTGGGCGTGCTGATGGCCTTCCTGCCGCTCGGGGGGTGCCAAAAGCCCGCGCCCGGCCCTGCTCCACGGGTCGCAGGCGATGCCGACGCCCGACCTACGGGGGGACCGTTGCCGAGCCGTCCCGAGGTCGTCGCGCTGGCGGACCAACTAGCGGTCCGAGGGTCGCGGCTCGGTGGCAAAGAGGGCGCCGTCCTGACGCGCAGCGCGGCGGACCTGCGAGCTCGGATGTGGCGCCTCGAACATCGGCAGGCCGACGCGCTGGAAGCCGTCGAGCTGTATCGCTCGCTTTCGACCAAGCACTGGGCCGGCGCGTGCCGGGCCAAGCTCGACCAAGCTCTGCTCGAAGGCGAGATCGAATCCAATCCGGTCGAGGCGTATCGCGCAGTCTATCTCGCTAGGGGCGGAGCCGACCCCGCCTGCCGTCGCGACGCCGAAGCTGCGCTCGTCACCTTGGCGGCGTTCAAGCCGCTCCCGAGCGTGCTTGCGGAGCTGGATCGATCCGTCGGTGCGACGACCTCGACGGACGGGGGTGTCGACGCCTCGCATCCCGGCACGAGCAACACCGTGATCGTTCCGCAGGTTTCCGCCACGCCGCCCAAGGGTCCGGTGCGCATCACCGCCGTCGAACGCTACGGCGCGCAGGACGCGGCCAGGGTAGTCGTCTTCGTCACCCACCCGACGCTGTTCCAAGTGGGGTTCATCGAACGTCAACAGGACCGCGGGCCGCGCCTGTACGTCGACATCGACAGGGCGAAGTACCAGGGCAAGTTGGAGCTCGACGTCGGCGGGATCGTCCAGCGGGTGAGGATGGGGCAGCAAAAGAAGGGCACACGGGTGGTACTCGACCTCGAGAAACCCGTTCACCGGCGCGTCTTCTACTTGCCGGAGCCCTACCGCTTGGTCATCGACGTCTCGACGACGCCGGCCGAGAGCGAGCTTGGTGACGGCGGAACTCGCCCAGTTCGACGCGTGGTGCTCGACCCCGGCCATGGTGGTCATGATCCGGGCGCGACCGGCCCGGGGGGATTGAGGGAGAAGGACGTGACTCTCGACGTCGCGCACCGTGCGGCTCCGCTGATAGCGCGGGAGCTCGGTGTCGCGACGCTTCTGACCCGAGACGGTGACGACTACGTCTCCCTCGACGAACGCACGGCGCGAGCGAACGCCTTCAATGCGGACTTGTTCGTTTCGATTCACTGCAACGCGAGTGAGAACCCAGACGGTCACGGGGTCATGACCTTTGTGCTCGCCGAGTCGAGAGAGGCGTTCGAGTCGCAAATTGCGGCTCGTGAGAACGCCGCCTCCCCCGCCGCCGCCGAGCTCGCCACCGCGTTGAGCGGGTCGGTCAGCGGCGCGACTCGGTCGCGGTCGCTCCGGTTTGCTCAGCTACTTCAGCGGGCGACCGCCGGTTCGCTCGAGACCCGATACGGAAACGTCAGGGATCGCGGTGTTCGGCGTGCGGGTTTCTACGTGCTCGCCGGCGCCCGCATGCCGGCGGTCCTCTACGAGGCGTCGTTCATCTCGAACCCCGAGGAGGAGGCCTTGCTCGATACGCCGGACTTTCGCCAAAAGCTCGCGGACTCCATCGTCAACGCCGTGCGGGCGTATCGCGACGGAAAGTGAGCCCCAGCAGAGCTAGCCGCGTCGTGCTGGCACGAAGCGGCCGTTGCTGAGCACGAAGCGCGTGGGCGCGTCGGGATCGGCCGGGGGCGGGTGCTCCTCCGGGTAGAGGGGATCGCCGGGCAGGGCGAGCACGCTTTCATCGCCCTCTTTCGCGAAAAAAGGACAGATGGGCGAGAGCGGGTGCTGCTGAGCAATGCTCAACGCATCTTCGACCGTTTTTTGGCCGTCGAACATCGTGATGGTTCGCGAGGTGGGCGGAGCAAGAAAAATTTCGCTTCGCTCCCATCGAGCGACGAGGTCTCTCGGGGTTGCCCAGAAGCTTTCGACCGTTTCCTTCCGATCGTGGAGGCCGCGCTGCCCGGGCGGCACCCGCATCACGTAGAAGCGCGTGTCGTAGCGCCGGGACTCGGCTAGAGGAGTCACCCAACGCGCGAAAACGCGAAGGCGTTTCGTGTCGAGTTCGAGCGAGTGCGAACGCAGGAAATCGAGGAAGCTCGCCTCGGGTTCATCGATGCGAACCCACTCGTCCCGGAGCGCCGTGACCGCTCGCTCGTCGAGCGCATCGCCGACGACAGGCAGGATGGCGGCTTCTTCGAGAAGCTCGCGGCTGGCCGCCACAGCGAAAGCCATCGCTTCGTCGGGATCGTCCGCGACGCTGTCCTCGCGCTCGCCGAGGCCGGTCGACGCTTCGCGCCATGTCGGCTCGCGATCTGCCGGGTCGACCTTGCCGCCGGGGAACACGATGGCTCCACCGAGGAAGCCAGACCTCTTGTGTCGCCGCACGCAGAAGATCTCGAGCGCGTCGGCCCCGTCGCGGAGGACGACCACCGTGGCGGCCGGCTTGGGGGCTACGGGCGCTCTATTCGCGTCTAGCTCGAGCATCGCTGCGAATGTTAACAGCCTTTCCACAACGCCAAGGGCTCGCCCGAGAGGCGGGGGACGCACTGTTTTCCCTCTATCGAGCGAGGTCTGGGAGGCGCACAGAGCTTCGTCGGAACTGCGCTTGCAACGGCCAGTCCGGCGTGCTTGCCTTGCCGGTCCTTTGGAAGCCCCTGCGAGCGAGGATCCGCCCATGACGAAGGCGCAGTTCAAGAAGTTCAAGGCGCTGCTCGAGGCGAAGCGTGAAGAGATTATTCGTCGTGCACAGCAAACGCTCGACGAAGACATGTCGCTCGACGCTGACGACCTCCCCGACGAGATGGACCTCGCTTCGAGCGAGTATCTCCAGTCTTTCACTTTCCGTTTGCGCGGCAGAGAGAAAGTCTTCTTGGATAAGATCCAGAAGGCGCTTGATCGGATCGAGAACGGAACTTTCGGCAGCTGCGAAGAATGCGGAGAGCCGATCAGCCTGAAACGACTCGAAGCGCGTCCCGAGACGACTCTGTGCATCCGTTGCAAAGAGGATCAAGAGCGCGTCGAACGAGACTTCGGCTGAGTCGCTCGATCTGACTCACGCTTTCGCCGACGAAGATCGGCGACTCTTGCGCTTTGGCGGTGACTTCGGGCGTCCCGCCGGCCTGTCGTGTCGAAGAACCGGATCGAGGTATTGGCCGGTGTGGCTCCCCTTGGCCTTGGCCACCATTTCTGGAGTTCCTTCGGCGACTATTTTGCCGCCGCCTTCGCCGCCTTCGGGTCCCATGTCGATGACCCAATCCGCGCAGGCGATGAGGTCCAGATTGTGCTCGACCACGATGACGCTGTTACCCGCGTCGCGAAGTCCGAGCAGCGCGTGCGTGAGTAGCTCGATGTCCGAGAAGTGCAGCCCCGTCGTGGGCTCGTCGAGAACGTACAGCGTGCGCCCGGTGGCTTTTCGCGCCAGCTCGCTCGCCAACTTGACACGCTGGGCCTCGCCACCAGAAAGCGTGGTTGCGGGTTGCCCGAGGCGGATGTAACCAAGTCCCACCTGCCGAAGGGCTGCGAGGCGCTGGTGGATTCGGGGAATCGAGCTGAACAGCTCGTCGGCGTCAGTCACCGTCAGGTTGAGCGCGTCCGCGATCGACATGCCTCGATAGCGGATCTCGAGGGTCTCGCGATTGTAGCGCCTGCCGGCGCAAGCATCGCACGTCACGTAGACGTCGGGAAGAAAGTGCATCTCGATTCGCAGCACCCCGTCGCCTTGGCACGCTTCGCAGCGGCCCCCTTTTACGTTGAACGAGAACCTGCCGGGTTTGTAGCCGCGCGCGCGCGCATCCGGCAGGCCGGCATAAAGCTCGCGAAGGTGGGTGAAGATGCCGGTGTAGGTGGCGGGATTCGACCGGGGCGTTCGGCCGATGGGCGCCTGGTCGATGCTGATGACCTTGTCGATGTGGTTGATGCCCTTGATGTCGTCGCATGGACCGACCCAATCCGTCGCGCCGTACAGCTGCGCGCGGGTTGCGCTCAACAGCGTGTCGACGATCAGGCTGCTTTTGCCAGAGCCGCTCACGCCGGTGACGGCGGTTATCAGTCCGATGGGAATATCGACGGTGACGCTTTGCAAGTTGTGGGCTTTCGCTCCGACGATTCGGAGCTTCTTGCTCGTGGGCTTTTTGCGCTTCGTCGGCACCGGGAGCCGCCGCTCCCCCGAGATGAAGGGGCCAGTCACCGACTTGGCGTTCCTCATGATTTGCTTCGGACTTCCTTCGGCGACGATTTCACCTCCTAGCGTGCCCGCGCCCGGACCCATGTCGACGACGTGGTCGGCCGCCTCGATGGCGTCACGATCGTGCTCGACGACGATGACGCTGTTGCCCTTGTCGACGAGTCGGCGCAGCGCCTCGAGCAGGCGAGCGTTGTCGCGGGCGTGTAGGCCGACCGAGGGTTCGTCCAGCACGTAGAGCACCCCGACCAGCGAGGCCCCGATCTGTGTGGCGAGTCGGATGCGCTGACCCTCGCCGCCGGACAGCGTCTGCGCGGGACGATCGAGCGACAGATAGTCGAGCCCGACGTCGATGAGAAACCCGAGGCGCTCGGTCACCGCACGGATGAGCGGCTCCGCGATCGCGCTGTCGCGCGCCGTGCGCGCGTCGTCCTCGAGCAGGTTCTTGAAATAGCTCTGGAGCCGACGCAGCGGCAGACGATTGAGTGATGCGATTTCCATGTCGCCGAGCTTCACAGCGAGGGCTTCGGGGCGCAGGCGGTCGCCCTTGCAGTCCTCGCAAGTGCGGGTGACCGCGAACCTGCCGATGTCCTCCGGCCCGATCGCACCGTCGAGCGGTTCGACTTCGTCGGTTTCTTCGGCTTCGCCAGTCTCGAGGATTCGTTCGAGGCGCGGCACGAGCCCCTCGTAGGCGGTTGCACGTTTGCCCCGACCCTTGCGTTTGCCGGGCTTCTTGGTCTTGCCCGGGGGGCCGAACAACAACGCGTTGCGGCTCTCCTCCGGCAGCTCGGCCCACGGGACGTCCGGATCGATCGACAGTGATTCTACCGCGCGAGACACTTCCGTTGCCGTCGCTATCGACCCGCGCCGGCCGAAGGCGGCGATGGCACCCTCTCGTAGAGTTCGGGAGTCGTCCGGGACGATCCTTCGGGGGTCGATTCGCGAACGAACGCCGAGTCCGTCGCAGGTGGGACAGGCGCCGTGCGGGCTGTTGAAAGAGAAAAGTCGCGGCTCGAGCGGCGGCAGGGTGATGCCATGCTCCCAGCTGACCAGCCGCTCACTCATCACCGTTGGCTCGGTGTCGTCCAGGTTGTCGATGAGCAGCGTGCCGTCTCCGAGACGCAGGCACAGCTCGACGGAATCGGTGACGCGTCCCTTGATCCCGGTGCGCACGACGATTCTGTCGACCACCACGTCGATGTCGTGTGCCTTTTTTGCGTCGACGTCGACTTCGTCGCCCAGATCCACCGGCGCACCATCGACCCTGGCGCGGACGAATCCGTCCCGGCGCAGCTGTTCGAGCTCGAGCCGGAGAGCGCCCTTTCGCTTTCGGACGACCGGAGCCAGAAGGGCGAGTCTCGCGCCCTCGTCACGTTCGATGATCTCGTCGACGATTTCCTGGACCGTGTACGCGCGGAGCACCTTTCCCGAGATGGGACAGTGCGGTACGCCGATTCGCGCGAACAAGAGGCGCAGATAGTCGGCGATTTCGGTTACGGTACCGACGGTCGAGCGCGGGCTCTTTCCGAGCGCGCGCTGCTCGATCGCGATGGCCGGGCTCAGCCCGTCGATGCTTTCGACCTGCGGTTTCGGGAGCTGGTCGAGGAACTGGCGTGCATACGCCGATAATGACTCGACATACCTACGCTGACCCTCGGCGTAGATCGTGTCGAACGCCAGCGAAGACTTGCCCGAGCCGCTCGGCCCCGTGATCACCACCAGGCGATTGCGCGGGAGTTCACAGCTGATGTTCTTTAAATTGTGCTGGCACGCACCGCGTACGATCAGCCGCTCCATGAGAGCCAGTCAGACTAGCATAGTTGTGTAGGCCACCGTATTGGCGGTCGAAAGGGGGCCGAGGGAGTTCTGCTGTGGTGATAGAGCGCTCGGTCGGCCGCGATTTGTTGGGTCTGTCGTCGGGGCCTCGTTAGTGTTCGGTCCGCCATGCTGGGTGATTGGTTGTCGATTCTGCCTCTCGTGGTGGCTGTCGCGCCGGTCCCGATTCCGCCGGAGACGCAGCTCGCCGCCGCCTCCCTCGCGGGCGTCTACGTGGTGAGTCAGCTCGGGGACGCATGCCCGGACGACATGGAGCTCGTCGATGGCGATTTCTGCCCCTCGCTCGAATACGAGTGCCTGAACCGTCGTCATCCGAAGTCTCTCAGCTGCGACGAGTACGCGCGAAAGCCGGAGTGCCGACACGACACGACCAGCCTTCGATTTTGCATCGACCGATACGAGTGGCCGAACCGACCTGGAGAGCGTCCGAGCGTGTACGTCAATTGGCATGAAGCCCAAACCCAGTGCAGCTCCATAGGGAAGCGGCTATGTCGGCGCCACGAGTGGACCCTGGCGTGCGAAGGGCCGAAGCGCGCCCCCTATCCCCATGGCTGGTCACGCCACCCCACGTCCTGCAACCTCGATCACCCTCGGATCCCCGTGAACGTCCGGGCGCTCGATGACCCGGCTACGAGGTCCTCGGAGATAGAGCGGCTCTGGCAGGCCCATCCCATCGGCGCCGGCGCGGGGTGCGTGAGTGCGTTCGGCGCTCGCGACATGGTGGGCAACGTCGACGAGTGGACCGACAACCGCCCGGAGGGGTTGGATCGCGAGTCGACACTGAACGGAGGATACTGGGGGCCCGTGCGCAACACGTGTCGCCTCACCACGAGGGCACACGGCCCTGGGTTCCGCTACTACCAAATCGGCTTTCGTTGCTGCCAAGACCCCGCCGACGGGGTCCGACCGGCCCTTCCCGCCGGGCCCACCCCCCGATGGCTGCTCGAGCGCGCTCGCGGCCCCGACGGGTGGCCAATTCCAGACTGGGCGCGCGAGGGGTGAGGCCCCCCGACCCCGGTTGCTCCAAACCGCGGATTCGTCTAGCTTTCGCCCGTGGTTTCGCCGTGCTTCAGCACTGGGGTGGGTAGTCGCCCCGACAGGTGCGAAGCGGGGTCCCAACTGCCAGTCGTGCCCACGGAGGGCGCTGGCGTGCTATCGGGGGCCGCATGGGCCTGTAGCTCAATCGGTCAGAGCACCCGGCTCATAACCGGGCTGTTGCTGGTTCGAACCCAGCCGGGCCTACCGAATGGCAGCCGGACCTGCCCTCAAACAATCTCCGGAGATCCGTGAACCTGTGAACATCATAGAGCAGATTGCTTCGCTCGACTCTCTCGCGGCCATCGATGCCGAGCTCAAGGACCTAGACGAGGAGCTGGCGCGCGATAGCGGCGAGCTCGAGCAGAAAAAGACCGAGCTCGAATCGCTCGAAGAAAAGATGGCGAGCCACAACGCCAGCATCGACGAGATGGACCGCATGCGCGGCGAGCTCATCTCCGAGGTTCGGCAAATGAGTGTCCAGGTCGAGCGCTCGCGCGAAAAGCTCGCACGCTGCCGCACCGAACGCGAAGCCAACGCGGCGCAGCGCGAGGTCGAAGAGATTCGTAAGCTCTATCGCGACCGCGAGCTGGAGATTGAAAAGCTCGTCGGGCTGGTCGACCAGGCTCGCATGGACCTCGAGGCGACGACGGCCACGCGTGACGAAATAGCGAAGGAGCTAGGGTCGAGCGAAGGCGAAGTCTCGAGCCGGCTAGCGGCCATCAGAAAGGCCGCCAAGGAAAAGCGAGACGCGCGCAAGAAGTTCGTGAGCGAAGTGCAGCCCCAGCTCTATCGACGCTACGAGCTCATTCGCAAGCGCCGGGGAACCGCCTTGGCTTGGACCACCGAGGGCGACTGCAGCTCGTGCCACATGAGACTGCCTCCGATGGTGTTCCAGCAGCTCATGCAGCGCACCGATTTCGGCCAGTGCCCGAGCTGCCACCGGATCCTCTTTTACCGGCCGGCCCAAGAGCTGGCGGAATCCCAGTCGAGTGGGCCTTGAGCGAAGCCAGACCGACTGAGGGCGGCTTGGATTCGTTACAGGGAGAGGAACGGAGGGGCCGCGGAAGGAGTGGCGCGCGGTGAAAGCGTGCCCCGTCTGCGGTCGACTCTATCCCCCGGACTCGGGTTTCTGCCCCGTCGACGGGTCGGAGCTCACCAGCGCTACTCAGGCCCCCATCCCCTCCGCGGACGACGACCCCCGGGTCGGGGACATCCTGCTGCAGCGCTATCAGATTCGGCGTGTCGTTGCCGACGGTGGCATGGGCCGCGTGTACGAAGCGCTCGACATGGTCGAGAAGCGCAACCTCGCGATCAAGTGCCTGCATCCAGACGTCGCCAAAGACGAAGTGGCGGTTCATCGCTTCCGCCGCGAGTTCGAGGTCAGCAAGCAGCTGCCGCACGACCACATCGTCGAGGTGATGGATTTTCAGCCGACGCCGGACGGAACGTACGCGTTGGCCATGGAGTTTCTCTATGGAGAGGAGCTGCGCGCGACCCTGAAGCGCGAGAAAGTCATCTCGTCGGCGCGGGTGGTGCGCATGGTCAGCCAAGTGGCGATCGGGCTCGATGAGTCTCATGCCCGCAAGTTCGTCCATCGCGACCTCAAACCCGACAACATCTTCCTTTGTCAGACGCCCGACGGGGACATTTCGAAGATCCTCGACTTCGGATCGGTGAAAGACAAAGGGGAGGACGCGAAGAAGCTGACGGTCCTGGGTACGACCATCGGCTCGCCGTACTACATGGCGCCG